>NZ_JBGCAQ010000019.1:0-219052 GCF_041261405.1 Streptacidiphilus sp. EB103A
TGATCTTCGGATAGCGCAGACAGACGATCATGTAGCGGCCACAGCCCACAGCGTAGACCTCGCCCGGGCCCCGGATCTCCCTAGTTCGGAGAAGGCCACTTCATCGTCGACATCGCCACCGTGCTCTCCTCCGTCCACCGCATCGCGAGGAACGAACCCGGTGCCTACGAGGACTTCTCCCACGCCTACCTTGCCGGCTACACCCGAGTCCGCCCGCTGCCAGCCGACTTCGAGCATCTCCTGGAGCCGTACCTGCTGCTGCGAGACACCTTCGTGCTCAACTTCGTTACCGGCGCCACCCCCGTCAACGATGCAGTCGCCGCCTGGGGTCCCGGCCGGATCAGCGGCATCCTGACGAACATGCACGCGTACCTGAATGGTCAGCGCTATCCCGGTATGCTCACAGCCATGTGAGCGCTCTACCACTGATCCCACGGCGACCACGAATGGCCGGGTCGACGCGGGGAAGCGCCGACACGTGGGGGAAAGGGCCAAGCAGCGCCAGCAGCCTCCGGTTCCGAACCGGTTCGCTGCCGCTCGCGGAGGGACTCGACTGGGTGCTTGGATTCCGTGATTGGCCGTGGCCTGCACCTGTCGCGTGGCATGCTCGGGCCATGCCGGAGACCGTAGATCCGCTGGAGTGCGTCGAGCAGTGCCACCTGAGCACCGTCCAGGCCCGCAGGCGTGCCGAGTTCAACGCCGCCCTGGACCATAACCAGGCCGCGCTGGCCGCACTGCCTGCGGACGGCACCCTGACTGGCGCCGAACACAACGAATGGCTGCAGCGGCTTGTCGCGGAGCGAGCCCTCATTCTTGATACCGCCGCCCAGCGGCGCAGATCGGTTGAGCGCGAGCGGGTCGAGGCTACGCGGGAGAACGCCTGGGCTGCGCGATACCGCTGGTCCTCCCGGCGCGTGCCGCGTGCCTACCGCCATGCCAGAGGGCTCCTGATCTGTACGACCGTGGTGTGCTGTCTGGCGGTCGCCGTGGCCGAGTTCGCCGTCCGCGCGGCGCTGTCGTGACCGAAGAACAGATAACCTGCACCAGTGGGCAGTTGGGCCACCATCCTCTTCCCGCCGGTTCCGTTCGAGGTAGTCCCATCTGTTTCGGGCTCAGCTGTCCGTCGCACGGCACCGGACCACGACAGCCGCCTACCCGCTTCAGCTGGCCCGAGTGACCACTCGGGTACAGTCCTGGGCATGGCAAACAGGGGCCGTTGGCGGCGGCTGGACGGCAAAGTCCTGTATTCAGGGGGCCCGCACGGCCGTATCCACCTCGCCGTCGATCGGGCGATTCGGCCCGATGGAGTGACCGTCGCCTACCCCCACGTCACCGCACCGGACTCAGTGCGCGTCGTGGCCGTGCATCGCGGCCTGGTCCCGATGGTGACCCAGCACCACTATCTCCACGACACGGAGATCACGGACCTGCCGGGCGGCCTCGTTGACGAGGGCGAGAGCCCCGTTGCTGCGGCCCGCCGCGAGCTGGCCGAAGAGACTGGGCTGCGTGCCGCGCGGCTGTACCCGCTGGGAACTGTCGCCTCCGCCCGAGCCACCTCCACTGAGACCGCGCACCTGTTCCTCGCCCACGATTGCACAGTCGGCCAGGCGGACCTCGATGACGGCGAGGCTGTCGAAACCCGGTGGTCCACCTGGAATGCCCTCGCCGACACCGACCTGATGGAGCAGCGGCACGTGCTGGTGCCACCGCTGGCGGACGGACCGTCCCAGGCGGCCGTTCAGCAGGTCGGCGCGACCATGCGAGCGGTCGGCGGACCCCTTCCCGCTCCGGGCGCGGGCCTGCTCACCGCCGCGTGGGCCGCGTTCACCGTCGCGGCCCTGCGCGACCCCATCGCGGACGAGGGGTTGATCCTCGTGTGGTTGGACCTGGCTATCGGCCGGTTCACGGAGGGGGCCGAGATCCTCAATGACCTGCTAGCCGCACGCCAGCAACCGCAGGGCGAACAGGCATGGGCGGTCGCCGCGGAGCGGTTGCAGGCACTGGCCGCGCGCCCAGACTAGGGAACCGCACCGGGTCGCCGGGTGTCGACGGGCGGCTCTGGGGTGAGTACCCGGAGCAACTCCTCGCACGCTCTGGCTGGGGATGCCGAGATCTTCGGGGAATGCGCCGAAACCCCGTCAACGTACTGTCGATGCGCCTCCCGCCGACGTGGACTTGCCCTTCCGCGCGCCACCTGCCCCGCCGGCCCGGAGCCCCTAGCCGGTGATGGCAGCACGCAAGGCCTGTTGGATCTGCGCTGTGGTCTCGTCGTGCCGCGCTCGGTCGCGGGGGGCGAGGAGCTGGACGTCGTCGCCGATGGCGGTTGCGATCTCCTGGGCGTCGGCGAACTGGCCGCGCAGGAAGGCCAGGCGGGCCCGGGCCGTGCCGTGCTCGGCGGCGTGCACCCGGATGCCGAGCAGTTCAATTGCCGGTTCGGCGCGGAGCAGGTGTTCGGCGGCCTGGTCGAGCAGTGGTGGGGCGACGGCCAGGCAGAGCCTGACGGCGGCCAGGCGAAGGCGTGTCCACATCAGCAGGTCCTCGGCGCTGGTGATGCTGCCGAGGGCCAGCTCCAGAGTGGTGAGCGCCAGATCGTCGTGCCCCTGGTAAAGCTGCGCTGCTGCGACCGTCCACAGTGTCTGGGCCCGGGGGCCCGCCGGGAGTTGGTCGGCGAGGTGGAGCAGGCGGTGGATCTGCTCGTCGCCGCCGGGTTGATTCTCCAGGAGCTTTCCGGCCTCGGCGTTCACTGAGAGTGTTGCCATCAGCGCTTCGCTCTCCACCTGGGGCTGCACCGGGAAATTGTGTGCGATCTCCAGCGAGGCGTCCGCCAATATCATCGCTTCCGCCATGGCGTCGGTGCCGGCGGTTTCGCGTAGCAGCCGGGCCAGTTGCGCCCGGGAGCGGATCCGCAGGTCGACCTCGCCAGCCTGGTCCGCAAGCTTTATCAGTGCGCGCAGGGTCTCGGCCTGCTCCGGTCGGCTGCCAGCCACCTTGTACAGGCCGGCGAGCAGCCACAGGGCCTGGCAGGCGAGGATGGTGTCGCCGGCGCTGTCCGCGTCGAGGGCCGCTTTGAGATAGGCGGCACGCTCGTCCGGCGGCAAGTGGTCTGCGGCTGCGACGATGCCGAGCGCGTGGTGCAGGGCGGGCTGGGACTCCATCAGTAGTTCCTCCATCGTCACGCCGAGGCGGCCTGCCAGGTAGCGGACAGCCGGCTCTGTTGGGTTGCGGGTACCGTTCTCGAGCCGAGAGAGCTGACTGACGCTCAACCCGGGTCCTGCGAGCCGGTGCAGCGTCCAGCCGCGCTCTTGGCGCAGTCGGCGCAGCCTGTGCCCGAAGCGGGTGCGCCCGATCAGTAGCTCCATGGCGGTGATCGTAGGCAGCGCTACTCACAGGCTTCAATACGATCCGGGCTGGAGAAAATTGCCAACTCCGCAGGTCAAAGCCGCCACTGCCTGCGGACGTGCCCGAGCTGTTCGACCGGGACGCAAGCCCTGCTGCCGGACCTGGTCGCACCCGATCGAGCAGGACGGGGAGAACACCACGCAGCTGCCGCGCCCCGGCCAGGGGACCAAGGCCGCGGTTGGCAGGGAAGAGCCTCCGTGTCATGGCCTCGGCCATTAGCATCGGGCGTATGGCTGCGGAACAGCACCACTTCGAGGTCTCCGGCACCACGATTCGCCTCACCCCCTTGCACCTGGACGGTCATCCCGATCACCGCCAGGCCTTGGCCGCGCACGGCGTCCGCACGACTGCCCGGGTCGGTGATCGGGTCGAGGTGGGGAACTATCCGACACCGGAGTACCCGGTGCCGCAGTTCCATTGCGAGCTGTACTTCTCGATTCCGCTGCCCGAGGATCCCGGTGAGATCCCCAACGGAGAACCGAGCCGTTTCCTCGCCTCGACCATCCGGCACATGGGTGGCGACGGCGGCCTCGCGGTCGAGCTGTGGCAACCGATCTCCACGGGCATCGACTGTCAGCAGACGCCGAGCTGGCTCTATGGGCTCCTGCCGCGCCTCAGCTTCGGTTGGTACGGCCGGGACGCCTCCTACCAGCGCGACTGGGTCAGATTCGGCGGCGGCCTGTGGCCCGGCGACCAGTGGAGCCGCGGGATGCACCGCGTCTACGCGACGGGCGGCGGAGCACCGGAGTTGATCCAGCCGATGCCGCCCCAGTTGCCCGTACTGCTGCTGGTCACCGAAGTGCCACCGCCGAAGGGCGTGGATTGGCCAGCATCGCTCACCTTGCCGGCGACGGAACCCCTCCTGAGCGGCAGCCCCTCGGCAACCCTCGAACCCAAGGACTGACGGGAGGCACCTATGGGCATCAACCTGATCGTGGACCAGATGCGCTCCGCAGTGTTCCCCGACCGGTGGACCGAGAGCCGAACCTGGGCGGCTGGCCTGATGGCCTGGCACACCTGCGCTCACCTGGAGATCTGGAGCCCGACGCAGGGCCACGAGGACGAATTCGCCGAATGGATCCAGGCGCTGATCGCCTGCGCGCTTCACCAAGCCGCCGAGAACTCCGAACCGGTCCTTGAGGCGGATCTGGCCCGCGCCGCCGACTCGCTGACCGGCGCTGCGACCGCGGTCAACACCATCGACACCCTGCCCGAGGCGCCGCCCGGCCCCGTGGCCTCGCTCCTGCACTCCGTAGTGGTGCAGCTGGAGCGGGGCAACCTGGAGATCAAGAAGCAGGTACTGCACATCATCGGCTTGGCACATCAGGTCCTGGCCGACCACGCCACTCAGGGCGGGACGGTGGATGAGCGCCTCCCCGCACTCGCCCGCGCCTCGCTCGTCCTGGAATCACTCCAGGACGCAACGGTCACCCATCCGCAATACCCCGGGGCTCCGTCGCTGCCCGAGCACCTTGAGATCGCACAGCGGCTGGAGGAAGCCCGCGCACTCGCAGACCTCAGCGGCCAACCGGAAGCAGCCTCGGCGCGCCGTGAACGACTGCTTCAACGGGCCGCGCTCGCGGACCGCTGGCTTCTTGTCTGGGGCCAGCAGGACCAGCCGGCGGAACGTCTCGACCAGGCCCAGGACCTGGCCCTCGCCCTGTTCCGACAGGATCGCGGGAACGCGTCAGCAACTGACGATGGCGACCCTGGTCAGGGCCCCCGCTCGTATGTCCGCGAGCAGTACGAGCTCCATGTCCTGGACAGCGGCACTCGGAAGGAGTCAGCACGGTGAGCACGACTGAGATCCCCCGCGAAGACCTGTACGCGCGGGCCCGTTCAGCATCCGAAGCGGGGCGTTTCGAGGACGCCGTGCGGTACGGGGAACAACTAGCCGAGCACGACCTGCGCAGTCCGGGCCTGGATTGCTCCTCCGTCACGCACATCACGCTCATCAACCTCGCTCTGGCCAATCTCGCCCTGGGCCGGGCCGCGCACAGCGAGGAACTGCTCGACCGGGTGCTGAAGAGCGAAATGAGGATGTTCAGCTCCGACGACGGATATCCGTGGATGACCCGGGTCCTCCTGGCGGAGTCCGTGGGGGAGCAGGGGCGCTACGAAGAGGCCGAGGCCCACCTGCAGCAGGTACTCCAGCGAGCCGAGGCACGCGGCTGGCCGCGGCACGACGCCGCGATTCGCGCCCGGCTGGCCCAGGCACGGATCTTCGCGCAGCAGCAGCAATGGAACCAGGCCCTGCCGCTGGCCCGGCAGGCCGCCACTGAGGCCAGCCAAGCCCTCCCCGTCCCGACCGCCCTGTCAGCCCGACAACTACTCGGGAACTGCCTCCGCCACACCGGGGAGCTGGAGGAGGCCGAGCACGTCGCCCGCAGGGTCCTGGAGGACCGTCAGAAGTACAACGGCGCCGCCCACCCCTACACCCTGGAGGCAGCGAGCGATCTGGTCTTGACCCTCCAGGCAGCGGGCAAGCCCGAGCAGGCCGTCGAGGTCGCCGAGCAATGAAGGGGGCTGACCGCCGAGACCCTAGGGCACAACCACGCCGCCAGCGCGGTCCTGAACGCCGCCCTCGGTTCATGACCATCTCCACGCTGATGCTGCAGAGGACAAGATTGTGATTGTGACGCAGAACGCGGTGGGGGCCTCGTGACCATGCAGACCGACAACATCGAAACCGCCAACCCTTGGACGTATGCATGACCCTGCTGGAGCCCCAGGCCCAGATGCGCGCCGATGACCTGCACGCACGGCACCTGCGAGTGCACCCGGGCCGCACCGTGGACTACACAGCCACGGACGAACCCGGCACCGATCCTGCAACCGTGTGGTGCACCTGCCGGATTCCGGCACCGGTCAAGCGCGAGCTGGCCGCGGTGCACGAAGCCGGGCACGCCGTGATCGGGGTCGCGCTCGGACTGACCCTGGCGAACCTGAGCATCGCGGGCCGCATTGACCTAGACGGCGGCTGGTCGGAGGGCGGCGGAGCAGGCTTCGAGCCCAAGGGCGAGGTGCAGTCCTTCGGAGCGGCTCTGATGGCCGGCCACCTGGCGGAGATCCAGCAGGCTCACCACCGCGGATACACCAGCCCCGAGCTGGACGAGTGCCGCACCCACTACGGTGCAGCCCTCGATTGGGCCGGGATCGAGCACATCCGCGACCACGGCCTGCTCATCGACACCGAACACGCGGCGGCCGACGTCCAGCGGCTGCTCGCTGATCCGAGCATCGCCGCCGCGATCCGTGCGGTGGCCATGCTGCTGGAGTCGGCCGGGCAGGGAACCCACGACCAGGTTGTGCAGGTGCTGGCCGAGCAGGGTGTCACCACCGCCCAGATCTGGCAGCCCACCCACGCGGAACTGTTCGCCTACCACCGCGACTGGGCAGCGAGCCAGGAGACCGGCACCGGCGACGACAGGAGGAAAGTGTGAAGGGCTTCCTTCGGCGGACCCGAGAGGCCCGCCGCCAGCGCCGCTGGGACAAGGAGCGCCAAGATGCGGAGCGAGCGCGGATGTCCGCCGGCGCCGTCGAGCTGCTGGTCGAGCTGCGGGCGATGGCCGACTACGACCCTGTCCTTCCCTTGGCCCTAGCCGCCCACATGCGCAAGGACCTGTGGCACGACCCCTCGTGGCTACTCGCGGCCATCTCGATGACGGACCAGGCCCAGAAGCTGCGGATCCTCGGTCACCGGGTGCGGGTCGGGGCGGGATGGGACACGGATGAGGCCACCATCGACAGCACCCAGGCACACTCGGTGCGCGTTGTGCACGCCGCCCGTCAACTGTGGGTCTCCGCCGAATGGCTGAGTGCCGTTGACGGGCACCACTGGTGGGGACACCTGTCGGCCGGACGCTTCCGGCCCGACGGCACTTACGGCCCGACCGAGACAGACCGCCACGGACTGGCACCGGTCGACGCTGAAGGTCTGGCCCGCTCCGTCCCCGAACTGCTGGCCCAACTCGGCCAGCGCCCGGACCCGCTGGCCAAGCCCGCAGGCGCGGCCGAGTAGGCGTCCCGGCCAAAGTCGTGGCGTCCGCCAACACCACGTCCCCGTAGCCGCCGGGCTCATGACCGGCACTGGTAGCCGCGCGTGCGATAGGGGACAGGTTCGTGAGCCAGAGCACGGTGCACGGGATGAGCGCTCGGATGAAGCCCAGGTCGAGTCGATAGCCAACTGGCTGGGCCCCGGGGGCAGCCCTTGGGCCTGCGCCGGCGCTACGGATCAGGGCTTGCGGTGCCGCCCGGTGCCGGCCCTCGCCGGTGCGTAGCCAGGGACCTGCACCTGGTCGGCCGGGCGGGAAGGAGACAGCAGATGTGATGCTGCCCGGTAGTTCTCACACACGCCGACCGGCTCCCAGGAGTAGCCGTTCCATTCCAAGGCCAGGCGCGGGGCCATCGGGTTGACGTGCGCGGCGTGACTCCCTGGAGCGAGGGTGATCGCCTTACGCGCCCCGACGGGGCGCAACCGTGCGGCACGCCGCGCGGCCCATCGGTCCAGGGGTTCCTCAGCAGGCACAGTAACCTCCAAGCGAGCGTTCAGAGCCATCTGCCGCAGCGCGCGGGCGTGCTGGTCGGCGTCTGTTGCGCCTGGGTGCTCGTGCGCAACGTAGGTCGTTAGCGATTGTGTATCACCCTGGTGTTGTTCGAGAGGTAAGTTCACTACTCTGCCATGTCAGGGTGGCCGGGTACCCAGGGTCGGCGAAGTTTCACTCCATCCGGCGAACCTGGAGCAGTCCCTTCACGCTGCCCGTGCGCTGGAATGGGTAGCCCTGCCCGGCGCCGTCTGTCCGGACCTGTCCGGAGGGCCCGGCACCCGGACCTGTCCGGACCGGGCGCCACCGCACCAACGTTTTGGAGTCCTTGCGTGTCGATGGCCCGCTTGACCTGGCAGGAGCTGCCACCCGCCGCCCGCGCTGCCGTCCGCGTGCGCACCGGTGCCTTCCTCACGGCTGCCGACATTGCCACCGGCGCCAACTCCGGCGTCGCTGTGCAAGTCCTCGCTGCCACGGGAGCTGTCTTCATCAAGGGCATCCCGGTCAACCACGGCCAGGTCAAAACGCAGCTGCGCGAAGCCGCCGTCAACCCCCACCTGCCCAAGTCTTCCCCCCGATTGCAGTGGCACCTTCAGGCCGGAGGCTGGGACCTGCTCGGCTTCGAGGTGATCGACGGGCCCGCCGCGAGCTTCACGCCCGACAGCCCCGACCTGTGGCTCGTAGTTGACGCGCTCCGTGAACTCGCCGATACCCCGTGCCCGAATATCGAACTATTGAGGCTCAAGGAGCGCTACACCGCCTACAGCGGCACTCCTGAGCTGTTCGACGGCGACCACCTGCTGCACACCGACATGGCGCCGGACAATGTTCTGATCGACGGGTCCGCCCATTTGATCGACTGGGCCTGGCCCACCCGCGGCGCAGTCTGGGCCGACGCGGCGACCTGGTGCGTGCGCCTGATCGACGCCGGCCACACCCCTGCCCAGGCCGAACAGTGGGCTCGCCGGCTGCCCGCCTTCGAGAGCGCCGACCCCGCCGCCCTGGACGCCTTCGCCGAGGCGCACGCCCGCTACTGGCGCGAGGTCCACCGCGGCGACCCGGCCCGCGCCTGGACGCGGCGGATGGCTGCAGCAGCAGCCGTCTGGCGTGACCACCGGCAGATGCGAGGGCGACCGGCGCGCCGCTGGAGGTAAGGTCCATGTCCGGCGTCGGACACGCGACTTACCCGCGCGACAACTGCCGCCAGGGTCGGTGGCCAAGACGTAGAGCAGCAGACGAGAGGCAGGGGGCGCGTGGAGTTGACACCGCCAGGAGAGCCGGGCAGCGACTTGGTCCGCATCGACGCCCGGGTCACGGGCGGCACCGGACCGGGATCGGTGTTGATCGTCCACCTGAGCCGGCACGATCCAGGGCCGGAGCCCGAACCCGACGACACGCTGTTCACCAGGTTCCTGACAGCCGTAGAGCCCGACGGTCCCTACTCGTCCGTGTACGCCCGCGGATCGCAGACATCGGCGGCGGTCGCAGCCTGGGTGGGCGAGGACGAGCCGCCCGACCTCGTCGTGGACAGGCTCATGTCGACACTTTTCGTGGCGACGGCCGCCGGAGCGCTGATTGACGACCGGACCTGTCGTGTGGGGTTGAAGTCGATGGCCGGGACCCTGGACAGCCGGGACGGCATGCTGCTGACCATGACCAGCGAGACGGCCGGTGCGCCGGTGGAGCTGTTCCCCGCGCTCCTGTACTGCTGGCGTTCGTGGTGGCTGCGGCAGGTCGACGCACTGCGCGACGGGCCGCGGATGCCCGCACCGCCGCTGCGCGGCAACCCGGACACCTACGCTGCCGAAGTTGCCGCATACATCGAGCAGGCAATGGACTTCCGTCGTAGGCATCCTCCAGTACCTGTCAGGGTGCCGCGGCCGCCTGAGCGGCTGGATCTGATCGAGAACGGGCGGCGCTCTATCGTTCGGCTCGGCGATGTCGAGCCCACCACCTGGCCCGATGCGCCCTCCCAGGACCGCGGCGGCCTCTTGGACGAGGGACTGGACGGCCTGGACATGTGAGGGCGTGACCTACAGCCGTTACGTGTGTGAACGCGTGGCGGCCCCAGGGCTGTTGAAGCGGGAGCGCTCGCAATGGAGAATACGTTGCGTCACGGGTTCGTCCCGTGTCGTGTCCAGACGGTGGGTTGAGGGCGGGGATGGCATCAGGCGAGTTGTGGCCGCATCAGGCCGAAGCAGTGGAAGCGATCAACCAGGCCATCGGCCGCGGCGGTCGCACGACACTGATCGCAGCCTGCGGGACGGGCAAGACCCGGATCGGCCGTGCCGCCACGGCCCGCCTGGACGCGGTCCGGCGGGTGCTGGTCGTGCTGCCCACGATTGAGCTGCTGGTCCAGACCCTGCGCGCCTACCGAGACGCCGGCGGCGGCCCGCTGGGCACGGTTGTCGCAGTCTGCTCGGATCCCAGCGTCGCGGAACTGCAACTGCTGCACGGCGAACCCGACATCCGAGTCACGACCACCCCCGAGGTCCTGGCGGACTGCGTCCGCGACGAGGAATACGTCACCGTGCTGTCGACCTACGCCTCCCTGCCAGTGATCGCGGAGGCGCACCACCGCCACGACCTCCCCGTGTGGGACCAGGTCGTCATCGACGAGGCCCATCGGACCACCGGCCGGGCTGATGGCCCGTGGAAGGCCGTACACCGCGACGACCTGGTGCCGGCCCGGCGGCGCCTGTACATGACGGCCACCCCACGCATCTCGGAACACGGCGGCGAGTCCGTGTCCATGCAGGACACCAGCATCTTCGGGCAGGTGTCCTACCGACTGCCGTTCTCCAAAGCGATCGCGATGGGTCTGCTGGCCGACTACCGGGTCGTCGTCCCCGTTGTCACCGACGAGGACGTGCACCGGCTGGCCGCCGACGAGACGCTCGCGGTCACCCTGGGCGGGTCCAAGCTCTCCCCGGGCATGCTCGCCGCGCAGATCGCGGTCCTGCGCGCCATGCGGGAGTTCGGGGCGCGACGGGCGATCTCCTACCACCACCGGGTCGCCGAGGCGAAGAGATGGGCACAGACCCTGCCGGCGGCGGCGACACTGCTGCCCGGCGGCATCGACCTGTGGGCCGGGCACGTCTCCGGGATGCAGGCCCCGCACCTGCGCCGCCGCATCATCGAACGGCTCACCGACCCGGACGGAGACATGGTCATCGTCTCCAACGCCAAGGTCCTCGGCGAGGGCGTGGACGTCCCAGCCGTCGACGCCGTCGTCTTCACCCGGCCGCGCGACTCCGCCGTGGACACAGTCCAGGCCGTCGGACGGGCGCTGCGCACCGGCGGACGCAGCGACAAGGTGGCCACCATCGTGGTTCCGTTGCTCCTGTCGGCCGGGGAGAGCCCCGAAGCGGCGCTGGAAGGCAGCGCCTGGGAGCCGGTGTGGCAGGTGATCCGGGCACTGCGCGACCACGATGACCGGCTGGAGGAGTACCTGCGCGTCAAGCGCGCCGAACTTGGCGAGGGCAGCCTGTTCGAGGGCGGACAGCGGGAGGCGACACTGCCGCCGTGGCTGCACGTCCTGGGCGTGGACGTGCCGGCGGACTTCGCCCAGGCCATCACCATCCGCGCGCTGCGCGCCAGCTCGCCGAGCTGGGACGAGTACTTCGGTGCCGCGCGGGCCTACACCTATCTGCACGGACACGCCAACACTCCCGGCAAGTGGGTCAGCCCCGGCGGGCTGAGGGTCGGCCAGTGGATCCTCGACCAGCGCAAGGCGCGGCGGGAGGGCCGGCTGAGCCGCGAGCACGAAGCCGCCCTGGAGACTCTCCGCATCGTGTGGAACGTCCTCGACGAGGCCTGGGCCACCGCGCTGGGGTACGCGAAGACATTCCATGAGCAGCACGGCCACCTCGATGTGCGCCAGGACGAGCGTGCCGAGGACGGCTACCGGCTGGGGCAGTGGATCGGCTGGCAGCGCATGGCCTACCGGCAGGGCAAACTGACTGCCGAGCGGATCGCCGTCCTGGACCAGCTGGGCATGGTCTGGAACAGGGCCCTGACCGCGTGGCAGCGCAACTACACCGAGGCCCAGAGGTACTTCGAGGAGCACGGCGACCTCCTCGCCCCGAGCTCGTACACCACGGCGTCCGGATCGGCCCTGGGGACCTGGGTCGGTCGCCAGCGCGACTACTACGAGGCGGGCAAGCTGTCCGCTGAGCAGATCGTGATGCTGGACGAGATCGGCATGGCATGGCGCCCCTTGGACGAAGCCTGGCAGCAGGCGTACCAGCACGCCTGCGCGTACCGCGAGCGCCACGGCAACCTCGACGTCCCGAGCGTGTACGTCGGCCCCGATGACTTCCGGCTGGGCACCTGGATCGGCAACCAGCGAAGGGGCCGCCGAGAGGACCGGCTGACCGCGGACAAGATCCGCGCGCTCGATGACCTGGGCATCGTCTGGGACCCGCTGGAGGCGAAGTGGGAGCAGGGCCTGGCCGAGGCCCGCACCTACAAGGACCGGTACATGGACCTGCGCGTCCACGCCAGGTACGAGTCCCCGTCCGGGTACAAACTCGGCGGCTGGATCGCTGATCAACGAAAGGCAAGAGCGCAGGGCCGGCTGCCGCAGAACCGTGTCGAGAAGTTGGATGCCATCGGGATGGCCTGGGCTGTACCCGATGACACCTGGAGGGTTGCCTACCGCGACCTGGGTGCCTACAGGGAGGAGAACGGGCACCTGGACCTGCCTCAGGACTTCATCTCGCCCGCAGGCATCAACCTCTACAAGTGGGCGGGAACCCAGCGGACCATGCGGGCCACCGGAAAGCTCTCCGAGGAGCGCCAACGCCTTCTCGACCAGGCAGGCTTCCCATGGGACGTGGAACGCGACCGGTGGATGCGCCGCTACCACGAGGTATCCGCCCAGATGGGTGAAGCCAAGAGCCCGCGCAGTCTTCCCATCGGCTCGCCCGAGCGAATCTGGCTCGACAACCAGGCAGTGGCCTACCGCAAGAACCGGCTAGACCCCGAGCGCCGGACGATGCTCGAAGCCCTGGGAGTGACGTCCGACCAACTGTCGACGATGTGGCGCAACTCCTACGACGAACTCGACGCCTTCCGACGAGAGGAAGGTCACTTCCAGGTACCCGAGGACTACCGCACCATCGACGGAACCTCTCTGGCTGCATGGAAGAACCATCAGCGTTCTCAGCGCAACAAGGGACGCCTGCCGGAGGAGAGGATCAAACTCCTCGACAAGATCAGCTTCCCTTGGGACCCCTACGCGGAGCACTGGGATGACCGCCACCGCGAGGCCGTCGCCTTCAAGGAACGCAAAGGCCACCTCCGCCCCCCGCACGGGACCAAACTCCACACCTGGCTGGCCCGGCAACTGCGCAACAAGGACCACGGAATCCTCAACCGGACCCACCTCGGCCTGCTGAACGGACTGGACTCCCAGTGGGACGAGACGGTCAGCGACTGCTGCCGGGAGGCATGAGGCGCCGCGAGGGCCGGTAGCGGGAAGCGGTCTACGGGCTCGGGTACTGGAACCGGAACATCCCGAGGACTGAGCAGAGCTGAGTGGTCAGGCCGACGAGGAGTGGCAGTCTCAGTCTCGATCCGGAGGGGCGAGGGTGTGAGGAGCATCAGGCCTCGGCCGCGATCGGCGACCGAGCGCTGGTAGGCGTTTCCGTTCGCATCGTCAGAAGCCTTCGCACGCCCCCGACCGCCACCGGAACTGGCCCGGACGGGGGCACAAGAGTTTTGGGGATCTCGAGGTCCCTGGGGCAGGCTCGTACGTATGGCTGATGATGCAGGCACCATCCTTGGACCAGGGGCCCTTGACGTCCTGACCAGGCGAGCCCTCGGGGGCGAGATCGTTGTCGACCAGCGTCGGCTGTCCGGCGGCTTCAGCAGCGACAACGTGCTGCTGCGCACGGATCGCGGCAGGTCCTTCGTGTTGCGGCGCTATCCGCGCCGGAACACCGCAGCGGTCGAGGCGGCCCTTCTCGACCTGGTCCAGGACCGCGTTCCGGTGCCGAAGGTCGTCTACGTCGATGAGAGCGGGGAGTTGCTGAACGAGCCGTTCATGCTGACCCGCTTTGTCTCCGGGGTGGCTCTGACCGCAGTCTTCAGTGGTGCGGCCGATCAGGACGGACCGCAACTGGCAGATGCCGTAGCCGAGGCATTGGCGTCGATTCACGCGGTGAGGTTCGGTCAACCAGGCTTCTTCGCCGACGGAGCCCTTCGGCCCGATGCGCCTCCCCCGGAGCACCACGACGATCTTCCGGCCTTCGTTGAGGCCTGCCTGACCCGCGCTCACGCAGACGGCGCGTTGTCGGTGGACGCGCGCCGTGCACTGGTGCAGATCGCAGCACGGTCGGCCTCACTCGTGGCAGCTACTGCTGGCGCTGATCAGCTGGTTCATTCGGACTTCAATGCCAAGAACCTGCTCATGCGGCCGGGCGATAACGGGGCCTGGCGTGTCTCCGCAGTACTGGACTGGGAGTACGCCTTCTCCGGATCCGGTCTCTTCGACCTGGGCAACATCCTTCGATTCCCGAAGGAGCTGTGCCCCGGATTCGCGGACCGCTTCCCCAGGGCGTACACAGGGGCCGGCGGCGAGTTGCCGGCCCACTGGCGGGAGATCAGCAAGGCACTCGACTTGTTTGCGCTCGCGGAACTGCTCACTCGCTCACCGGATCACCCGCTGTTTGCCAAGGCCGTGGCAGTCGTCTGGGAACTGGTCGCCCAGCACCGCGACTGGTGAGAGCCCGGGCGCTGCGGCTGGGGTACGGAGGTTCGATCGACGCCACCTCCGCGGCGCTGCGGGCCATTGACACCGTGAGGGCTTGACGCGGAGGCGGCGTCGGTCTGGTCAGCTGCTCGCTGCCAAGGCGTAGCGGGTTCGGCTGTCTTCGCCCGTGTACGTGGCGACGATGCCCTGCGTCACCATGTTCTTCAGGACCATGCGGAAGTTGGTCGCATCCGAGGGCTTCCACTCGGCGCCCATCACCGCGTGGGACACCTCGCTCGCTGACTGGGGTTCGGCAGAGGCAAGCAGCGCAGCGATGATCTTTGGCCGGTCCGCGCGGACCGGCTTGTCCCCGGAAGAGGGGGCTGCTTTCTTGGCCGTGGACCTCTTCGGGGTCTTCTTCGCCGTGGGCCTCCGGGCTGCGGTTTCGAGGGGGCGTTCCGAGGCTGCCGCAGCTGTATCGGCGGTGGCCGCTGCTGTGGTTGTGTCGTTGTCAGCGCCCTTGCTCGTGGCGGAACGCGGGGACCGGGCCCTTGTGGACTTCGCTGCCGCCTTGTTCGATGCAGTTGCCTTGCGGGTGGCGCTGGGTGCCTTCCGCGGCGTTGCTGGTTCGCTGCTGGGTGCCTCATGGGGTGCTGGGGTTTCGCCGTCGGGTGCGTACGCGGCGTCCTCGGAGGGCGCAGAGGCCGCAGAGTAGAACGCGGTGCCTGCCTGCACGGACTTCGCCACGTGGCCCGCCTCGACGAGCACGCCCAGAGCGCGGCGGATGGTCTGGATGGCCGCGTTGCCGGCATCCGGGCCGTTCACGCCCAGAGCGATCTCACTGACCTTGTGCACACCGGGGGTACCCGACAGGAACTCCAGGACGGCGCGCTGGCTCGCATTCGGCCTTCTCACCGGGCGAGGTCCGGGCTCGGCAGTGGCGGCGGGTGCGTCCGTGGGCGGGCTCACCGCGGTGTCGCCTTCGGCGGCCGCGTCCGGCGTTGGGGCTTCCGCCTCGCTGGCCTGCTCGTGCCCGTCCGAGGCGGGATCCGACCATGCCTCGTTGAGTTCAGCCAACTTGCTGACCAGAAGGTCGCGGCCGGCCATGAGCATCGCCACCGAGGACTGGCGGGAGGTGAGTTGTTCGGTCAACTCCGCGACCGAGAGGCGGGCCGCTTCGAGCTCGCCGTCCAACTCGCTCAACTGCTCTCTGAGGTAGCCGCGAATACCCGCGATCACCGTGTCCAGTCTGGAGACTGATGCTTCTGCCATGAACGCCTCACCCATCATCGAATCCAGTGTGTTCACGAGATAGTAGGCACATCGAGGGAGTGTCGGGTCCTGCCCGTCAAAACGTCACCCCGCCCGGCACGCCAACCCCGAGGGACGACGTCCGGGACGCCGGGACAGTGGCGGTGGGGTGCCGGCACGCCGCCCCGCTCCCCGAAGCGGGGGGAGTACGGCGGCGAACCGGGGCTAGTCGCGCCGCAGGTGGAGGTGGTGTCTGCGCTCGAACGAGTACGTATTGCGGTCGGGCTCCTGCCGTTCCCAGACCAGCCATACACTGGAGACAGTGGCCGAGGTGCGGATGCCGGGTCGAATGCCTTTGCCGATCTCCGAGGCGAACTGGTCGGACCGGGCGGCCAGCTCAGGAGTGTCACTGTCGTGGCTCCCGTAGCCGCACGACATGTGGCACCAGAAGTGCTCCTCGGCCGGTGGGAGGTCCATCCCGGCCGCGAGAAGGCCTGCTCGAACACGGCGGTTGAGGTCCGCCAGCCCGGCCTCGGGCCAGATCTCCACGATCCCCGCCGAACCGGAAGCACGGGCGGGGCCGATCTGGATCTCGAAGGGGTCGACGTCGTCGAGTTGCGCCTGGATCTGGACTGCTGCGGCTGCGAGCTGCTCCTCGTCGACCCGGCGACCGGAAGTGCCGCGTTGCCGGACGGACTGGATCGTCATGTGGAGGTCCTCGTCCGCGATCGGGGCGATCACGTCCGGGTACCGGGCGACGATCTCGCGCAGACGGCCGAAGTAGGCCAGGACCTGCGGATCGTCCTGCGGCAGCCACAGCACATGCGGCTTGACCCAGTCCTCGTCCGGTCCGCCTTCACTACCCCACAGCCTCTTGGAACCCATGAATTTCCGCATGTCACCGCTCCTTCGTGATGCTGTTTGGGTCAACGTCGACATAGACCGGGAGGTGGTCCGAGGCTGCCTCGGCGGCAGTGCTCCTGTGGGCCTGGTAGCCGCTGAGAGCCGGCGCGACCGAGCGGCTGGCCAGGATCAGATCGATCCGACGGGCGCCCCACGGGTCGGGGTCACCCTGCCCGTCCTGCCAGTGCCCGACGGTCGGCTGCCAGGGTGCCCCCAAGTGCGCCGCTGCATCGACCATGTAGCCGTTGCGCAGCAGGGCCTGGGTGGGCCGCCGGTCCGCCAGTTGGATTCCGCCGACTGCGCTGGGCTGGACTTGGAACTCCAGGTCGTCGTGCTGCATGTCCAGGTACGGCTCGGCGTCGTAGTACTGGCGTCCGCCCTGGCCGTCCTCGACCTCGGCGGCCGAGATGGAGTTGAAATCGCCGAGGCACAAGCCGGGCTTGACGCCGCCGGTCTGCCGGAAGATTCCCTTCAGTCGCAGTGCCTCTCCGGCGCGGGCATCTGGACGAAACGGGTCGCCGTGGTAGCTGGCCACCAGGACCGGCTCGCGGGCCCCGATATCGAACCTGGCCGTGGTGCAGCCGTGCCAGAAGTCCGGGGCCCCGTAGGGGCGGTAGGAGCCATCGACCAACTGCACCGTGTCCGGGTTCCACAGGACCGCCGTCCACCAGGCACGGTGTGCGTTTGCCGCCATGGCCGTTCCGTGCGGGTAGCCGACCGTCGTCCCAACCGTGGCGGTCAGACCGCACAAGTCGGCGAGATCCCGGATGAGCTCGGCGGCCTGCTGCTCCCACTGCTCCGGTTCGGTTCCGCCTTCGTCGACGATGATCTCCTGCAGGGCCAGCACGTCCGCTCGGGTCTCGCGGATGGTGTCGACCCGGGCCTGCCAGGTGGCGCTGCCGCGGGCGGCGGGCGCCAGCTTGTAGGCGTTGAGGTTGGCTATGCGGATCACTGGGGTCTCCTCGTGTGCGGTGGACAGTAGTGGTGGGGCGCTCCCGGCGGCGATGGATCGTCGGGAGGAGAGGATGCGGCGCCGGGCGATCGGATCACCCGGGCGTCTGCAGATGTCCGGTGATCCTTTGGACGACTTGGTGCACAGCAACGGAGCGGTGGCCATGCGGTGCAAGGGTTGTGGCGAGTTGTCGAAGGATCTCCAGACTCCGTGCCGACCTGACTGCCGGCAGTCGCTGCAACGCTGTCTGCGCCTCCTCGACAGCGGCGTCGAGTTCCCCTGCTCGGGCATGCGCGAGGCTCAGCCATGCCCCATGGCGCAGCGCCGAGCGTTGGTGCTCCCCTGTCACCGGCGTGGACGCCCGGGCGGCTAGGAGTAGGCGCGAGCGCGTCAACAGGGGAGCCTGCCGAATGGCGGCCCTGCCGGACAGGACGACGAGGGAGCGGCCGGCGATGGCGTCGAGTTCCACCGGGTCTACGTAGGAGGCCCAGCTGGGAGCAGCACCGATCGGGGGTTCCTCCCGCAGGGCCAGGACGTGCTCGCGTGAACTTTCGAAGCCGGTCAGATCTCCGGCGGCCGCGTATGCCAGGCCGCTGCGGGCGGCGATGAGTGCCCTGACCGATGCCGGGGCCTCCGTCGCTGCCTGCCGAGCTGCCGAGGCCAACTGCAGCGCGTCGACGGGATATCCGGAGTCCGCGGCCTGGGTGGACATCAGGCCGAGAATGCTCGCGGCCAGTGAGCGGTCGCGGGCTGCGTGGGCGGCGCGCAGAGCCATCAGGTAGTGCCGCTGCGCGGCGCGGTCGTCCCGGTCCTCGAACGCCATGAAGCCCAGGGTTTGGTTCAGTTGGGCCAAGGCCCGGGCCAGGTGGCGGCCGCTGGCTTCGTCGTATTCGCTGGTCCGTAAGAGCGTGGTGACAACCTCGACGTGCGGGGCTACCAGGGCGCGGCGGGCGCTGCCTTCCTGGTCGTCGGCTTGCTGGGCTTCGCTCACCAGGGCGTCGACCCACGAGAGGACGGCTGGTGTGATCTGCTCCTTGCCCTGTCGGGGCGAATACCGATGCGGTGGTGCGCCGGTGAGGGATTGCATGGCCATCGTCGTGAGGGCGGTTCCGGAGAGTGCCAGGACGACCCGGCGAGTCGGCATCGTGTCTCCTTCAACGGTCGTTGCATGGTGTGGCCGGTGGCGTGTGCGGACTACGGGAGTCATTTCGGGTCTACTGCCGACGCGCTGCTCTACTCTGCCGTCGCCTGTAGCGGGTGGGGCCCGGATCTGTTGGCTGCGTCTGTGCGGCCGGGCCACTGGAAGACCAGGCGGGAGGCTTCCTTGTCCAACAGGTCCCCGGGGGGCAGGTCAGCGAGAGGGGTGCCGGCAGGGTGGACGGTCATCGCCGGGTACCCGGTCTCTCGAACGTGTCGGTCCCAGTCGCGGACGCTGTCGACGAGGCGTTGGGCCAGCGTGGGAGCGTCCGGGCCGTAGGCGTGGACGTAGAACTCCCACCGGCGATCGGCAGGAGAAGGTGCGTCGAGGATCTTGACGATGGTCAGGTAGGCGAGGGATCCGCCGGTCGCGATGGCGGCAGGGTGTTCCTGCGGTGAGGGGGCTGCCACCAGCGCCGTGTCCGATGCGGCCAGGCGGCAGAACCCCTCCAGGGTGGTCGCGGCGTAGAGCTGCAACGTCGCGTAGGAGTATCCGCCGGGCAGTACGACGCCGGTGGGCACCTCGTGTCTCGGTGTGTGCAGTGCCTCCTCGAGACCGGTGGTGTCCTGCGGCGTTCCGTCCGCCCATCGCAGGGTGACTGTGCCATCGGCCAGGGATGTGGTCGGGGTGGGGCGGGAGGCGGCGCCGCGGTCGCGGACGAAACCGCAGTACGTCCAGTGCTGTGCGTGCAGGACGCCGCCCTGCCGCCGCAGAGTGATGGAACGTGTATATCCGTGCATTTCCAGCGGCACGACCAGGCGTCGGCCTTCGGCCAACTGCTCCCGCCACGCCGGCGCGATGTCCCAGGAGTTGTACGTGACAAGAATGCCGCCGTACCCCCCGGGCGGCATGTGGCCGGGCGCACCGAGGCCGGCATCGCCCAGTACGGGCGTCACCTGGCCACTGCCCGCCTCGGCGCACAGCCGCTGGGCGCGTTGGATGACGTACGGGTCGAGGTCGACGGTGATGACCCGTCCACGGGGGGCGACGAGCCGTGCGGCCAGTTCGGCGTTGTAGCCGCCCGAACCGGCCTCGAGCATCGTCATCCCAGGCTCCGGAGCTACCTGTTCGAGCATGTCCGCTTGGAGCCAGGCGGCCGAGATGGAGCTGACGGTCCGTCCGTTCTCGTCGAAGCGGGTCTGCACCGCCAGGTCGTCGTCATAGGCGACCGCAAGGGGCGACTCGGGGGTGAAACGGTGGCGCGGGACCTCCCGCAGCGCCTCCTGCACGCGCGCTGAGGGTGCCCACCCGCCGGCGATGACGGCGTCCGCCATCCGGTTGCGCCGTCGCACGGCTTCGGGAGGTTCGCCGGCCACGTGCGGAGCTGGGGCGGCGAGGGGGTAGGAGTGGACGGGCGGCAGGTCGGGCAGGACGCCTGGCCAGACCGCGGCCAGGGCCTGTGCGGACGGAGCGAAGATCGTGCCGAGGGTCGCAAGGTCGTGCAGGTCGAACCATTCCCACCGGTGGAAGCGGTGCGGCTCGGGCAGGCCGAGGATGCCGCTCCAGGCGGTCACCCGGACGACCGCGGAGATCCGACGAACATCCATGCGATCGTCGTGGAGGATCGTCAACGGATGGGTGTCCTCCGGACGTGCCGTCAGACCTGTCTCCTCAGTGAGTTCCCGCAGTGCGCCATCGGTGACGGGCTCGCCGGTCTCGATGCGGCCGCCGGGTAGTTCCCACATGCCGCGGGTGGAGCGGCCGAGCAGGACGCGGCCGGCGTCGTCGGTGACAACCACAGCGGCCCCGAACACCGCCTGCGGCTGCGGCCTGAGCTTCTCGGCCGTGGTGAAGGACCCGCTCGGGCCGCGCAGGACCAGCACTGCCAGGCCCTCGGCCTCGAACCGGTCGGTCTGCCCGAACCCCTCCATGAGGAGCTGGATCTCCTGGTCGTTCAGGGCGATGTGATGACGCTCGGCGGGTGTGTTGGCCACCACCGGGGTGATGAGCACCAGCGCCCCTCCCTCCCGGAGTCTGTCGGCCAAGCCGCGCACGACCCTCGTGCGGTCGTTGATGAACGCGATGCCCAGGCGCATGGTGATCAGGTCGTACTCCGGGTGCAGCTCGGCCGGGTCGTCGTGCTCGATGTCCAGGCACATCCAGCGGACCGCGTCGTGTTGCGCCCGGGCGCGGGCCAGGGCGCCCTCGGCGTAGTCGGCCGCGTCGACCTGGTAGCCCAGCTTGGCCAGGAACGCTGCGAGTTCACCGGTGCCGCAGCAGACGTCCAGGGCCCGTCCGTTGTCCGGGACGGGGGCGTGAGCGGCGAGAAGGTTCATCTCCTCCTGCCCCAGGGGCCTGAATCCGAGGCCGTCGGTGTAGCGCTGGGACCAGTCGTCCCGGGTGTGTCCCACTGGTACTCCTCGAAGGTCGGTGGAGGTGCGGCAGGTACCCCGGTGTCCGCCCGTTGTGACGGCGCGCGGGCGGGGGCGGGGCTGCGTCGACGGTGCGACTACGGTCGGTCGACGGGGCCGTAGGGGGCGGTGGGCTGGCCGGTCATCAGAGCCCAGTACCGGTCGCCGAACGACCAGTGCCACCATTCCGTGGGGTAGTTGACCAGCCCGGCCGCTGACAGGGCCCGGCCCAGTTCGGCCCGGTTCGCCTGGGCCTGCGCGGGGATGGTGGGGGCCTGGGTGTAGCAGGCCCCGTCGCTCTCCTCGGGGCTGGCGTTCATCCGGGTCCCCATGTCGACCTCGTGTCCGGTGCCGTCGAGGAGGGTCAGGTCGATCGCGGCGCCGGCGCTGTGCGGGGCGATCTCGGGGGGAGAGACGAAGCGGCTGGTGGCCTCGCGGATCTGCCGGGCGGACCACCCGGGGTTGCTCGCTCGCAGTTCGTCGGCGTAGTCCTCGAAGTAGCGGCGCTGCAGGGCCGGAGGCCGGTACCCCTCGACGAACAGCAGCCGCATTCCACCGGGCAGCAGTGACTGGGCGTGCAGGAGCCGGTCCAGGAGCCCTTGTCGCACATGGGCGAAGGCCCCGCTGGTGTCCTGCTTGCGGTGGTCGACCTCGATCCCGCCGTGCTCACGCACGTCGACAAGGGCCTCGCCGCACTCGTGCAGCCCGATGGCGGCCACCTGCGGGTCGGACATCAGCACGATGCTCATTGTTTGCTTCCAATCCGAGGCGATCGTGGGCGACGGGCAGGAGGGTACGGCTAGGTAGTTCATCGGCCGCCGCCCAGACGCGGGGTAAGCGAAGGGGAGCCCGTGCGCAGACGGGCCAGCGTCCGCGTGCCGCGTTCGAGTAGTTCCAGGTCGCCGTGGGCGGCGCCGAACTGGATGCCGGAGACGGCGTCCAGCACCGTGTCGAGGGCAAAGCGCTCTTCTTCCGCCATCGTCAGAGCGCGCCCGTACCCGCAGAGGAATGCCTCGTAGAGCTGTGGCTGCCCGGCCCAGGCATCTGACAGCCGGACCAGGTCCCGGATGGCGGGGCCGGGCTCGCTGCGTTCGAAGTCGATAACCGACAAGGTGCTCGAAGCCGCGTCCCACAGCAGGTTCCGCAACTGGAGATCCCCATGAGTGGGCACCAGGTCGAGGGCGGGCAGGTCAGCCGCACCAGCGGCTGTCTCACGGATGAATTCCTCGTCGCCGGGCCGCAGGTGGCTGCGGGCACCGTCCAGGTGCCGCTCCAGTTTCCCGAGCGTGGACGGCGGCGAGGCGGCGGACTGGCCGGGGGCGCTGCAGTGGATCGCCGCGGTGAGCGCTCCGATGCGCTCGAAGATTCGGCGCTGCGTTTCGGGTGGATGGACGGCGCCGCGCAGGATGTGCCCAGGGACGGAGGTGACGACGACGGCCCGCAGCGCCGAGTCGGCAGCCAGAAGCGTCGGCGCCGCGGCGCCCAGGTTCGGCACCCAGGTCTTCAGGGCGGTCACTTCGCGATCATGGAAGCGGGTGAGGTGGTGGCGCTTCACGTACAGCACCCGCCCCTGACCGGTGGTGACCTGGAATACCGCGGTTCGCTCCTTGGTGTGTGAGAAGTCAACGACGTGTTCCACCAGCCCGGCGACGTCGGCCACCAGCGCGGCCAGATCGTCAGGCAGGTCGCAGGAGGCAGTGCTCCTCTCGGCGCCGGAGAGCGCCGGGGTGCCGGCCGGCCGAACCGTGGGCGGCCCCAGCGGCGGGGGCTCGGCGCCGGTCTGCGGGCCGGGCTCGGCTTGGGTGGGCCAGCCGTCGAGGGAGAAACTGAGACCTTCGGTGATGTTCGCCAGCGCCGCCGCGGTGTAGGGGACGGTGTTGGCCGGCAGAGTGTGCGGGTCGGCCCACAGGAGGCCGGCGCACTTCTCCGGCTCCTTGTTGTACGGGGTGCCGTTCCAGCGCAGGGCACGGAACACCACTCCGACCCGCCCCTCGCCAAGGGGGCTGCGATGGTGCACGAGATGGACGAAGTCCAGATCGTCCGGCGCTACGACGACACCGGTCTCCTCGAAGAGCTCCCTCGCCGCACCCTCGACCATATGTTCGCCTGCGTCCATATGCCCCGACGGGGGGCAGTATTGACCGTCGGCGTAGCCGGTGTTCGCCCGTTCCAGAAGCAGGACCTTGCCGTCCTCGCGCTGGAGTAGGACGTACAGGTCCACCACGCTGCGGTGGCGCTCGACAGCGGGGCTCATGAGCGGCCTGCCTGGGGGCGACGCGCCAGCAGCACGGTGAACACGGCGTCCTCGACCAGGGCGCCGTCCACCGCGTAGGAGGCCAGGAGCTCCAACGCCTCCTCGCGGAAGGCCTCGTGCCGGTCGCCGAACAACGACGGCGCAGCGAACGAGGTGCTGTCGAGGTAGCCGACGACGTTCAGTGGGCTCCACGTCCGGCGGAAGGGCACGGTGTGTTCGGTGACCTGGGAGAACGCGGACGCGGCCAGCAGGTCACCGTAGGGGCGTCGTTCCCCGCGGTAGGGGCCGTGCTCGCCGGCGCGTCGTTCCTCGCCCAGGTAGGACTGGATCAGGGTGCGCAGCGCCTGGGTCCAGGTGCTGCTTGCGGTCCACAGGCTGCCGTCGCCCATGACGGCGACATTCCCGGCCGGGGCAGTGACCGCGTCCAGCCGGTGCAGCACGCCGGGGTCCATCCAGTGGAAGGAGCGGCTGGCGGTGACCAGATCGGCGCGGTAGCCGGGGTGCGGGGTGGTGAAGTCCTCCGCGCGGCAGCAGTGGGCGCTCAGCGGGGTGTCGCCGACCAGCGGACCCAGCGTGCGCTGGGCTTCGGCCAGCATGTCGGCGTCTACGTCGACGATGTCGATGCGCGAGACCCACCGGCACAGGGCGGCTGGGACCTGCCCGGTGCCCGTGCCCAGGTCCAGCAGGGCCGGCCAGGGGCACTCGGCGAGCGTGGCGGCGAGCAGTTGCGTGACCTCGTCGGGAAGGCCGGGCCGGTAGGCCTGGTAGGCGCTGGCAGCGCCTCGAAAGATACTCATTCGCTCTCCTCGGTAGTGGTGGCCACGATGGCGGGGTCGATGCGGCGGGCTGACAAGTCGGGTGGGGGAGGGCCGGTCGGGCGGCCGCCGGTGAGGTGCTGGCCCGGCTGTGGGTCCTGCGGTGGCGTTGCCTGCGTGGGCAGACCGGCCCGGGCCGTTGCCCCCGGCCAAGGATCCGGGTCGGGTGCTG
The DNA here is from genome assembly GCF_041261405.1 of Streptacidiphilus sp. EB103A. Taxonomy (NCBI): domain Bacteria; kingdom Bacillati; phylum Actinomycetota; class Actinomycetes; order Kitasatosporales; family Streptomycetaceae; genus Streptacidiphilus; species Streptacidiphilus sp. EB103A. The sequence continues at coordinate 24,537 of NZ_JBGCAQ010000019.1, forward strand.
CGGGTGATGGGTGTCCGGGCAGATCGCGCAGGTGCCGAACGGGGGAGTGCCACAGGATCCAGAACGGGAGGATCAGGAACGCGGTGGTCACCACCAGCGTGGGGCGCAGCCCCACCGCGGTGGCCAGGACGCCCGCTGCCAGGGAGGCCACCGGCCGCAGCCCAAACGCCAGCCAGCTCCCGGTGGACTGGGCGCGGCCCTGCAGCTCGGGGGGAGCCAGGATCTGGCGGACGCTGCGGATCAGCCCGCCACTGGCAACGGCGCAGCCGACCTGCACCACCATGCCGGCCCCGATGGCCCACTGGCCCACCAGCCCGGGGCCGACCAGGAGCAGCGGGAGTTGGGCGAGCGGGAACAGGGCCAGCGCGGTCAGGATCACCCGGGCGGTGCCGAAGCGGGCGGCCAGCCGGCGGCCGGAATACCCGCCCACGACGCCTCCCAGGCCCCCGGCGCCCATCACCAGTCCGAAGACCTGCGCGGAGAAGTGCAGATTCCGCAGCAGGTACAGGCTCCAGATCGCGGAGCTGGCGGCCATCGCGCTGGCGGTGGCGGTGTTGGAGAGCACGAAGGACCTCACCAGAGGCGTACGCAGGGTGTAGCGCAGACCCTCGCGGATCTCGGTGAGCATGCTGGCGGCGGCGTCCCGCGGCGGTGCCGGTTCCGGGCCGCGGACTCTCAGCAGCAGGAGCGCGGAGAGGAAATACGACACCGAGTCCAGGGAGACCGCGCGCGCGGCACTCAGCAGCACGACCAGGGCACCCCCGGTGTTGGATCCGATCAGGTCGGCCAGACTGCTGACCGAGCCGATGCGGGAGTTGGCCTCCACCAGCCGGGCCCGACCGACCAGGCAGGGCACGTAGCTGACGGACGCAATGCCGCCCACCACCTGGAACGCGGCAACCAGGAACGTCACCGCGTACAACTGCAGCAACGGCGGCGTGCGGACGATGGAGACCAAGGGGAGCGTGGCCAGCACCACCCCGCTTGCCAGTTCGCAGCCGATGACCAGAGGCTTCTTGGCGACGCGGTCCGCCAGTACGCCCGCTGGCAAAGTAAATAGCAGCGGCGGCAGGCGGCCGGCCACCGCCAGGCAGGAGACCTGGAGCGTGGAGGCGTGCAGTTCCAGTGCGGCCAGAACCGGGATTGCCACCGTGGTGACGCTGCTTCCGGTGACGGTGACACCCTGCCCGATCAGGTACGACCGGAAGTTCCGGTCCCGCCACAGCGTCCCCGCCCTCGGCACGACCGCGTCCGCGGCAGGAGCCTGGGCTGTCATGCACCCTCCCGTAGCAGGTCCACGACCTCATCGGCTGTGCGGACGTCGCCGAAACTGCGGTAGACAGCCGTGAGGGATGCAGAGTGGGCGGCATCACTGTAGGTGGCGCACGCGTCCGCGACCATGATCGCCCGGAGGCCGGAGGCCGCGGCGTCGCGCACCGTGGACTCCACGCACACTCCCGTAATCACTGCTTAGTTACCGTGTCTCTTTCTCGGTCCGGAGCATCCTGGGGATCAGGAATATCTCTTGCACTTCTCCGTGTCCCATAACTAGGCTCACGGCCATGCATCTGATCTTCTTCAACGCCGCTGACTGGGAGAGCTGGGGCCTGGATGGGCGACCGCTGATCCCGCAAGGCATGCCCATCTTGGTCGACGACGATCTCGTCTTCGAGGAGGCTGGCACGCTGCGGCCCGCGGCGGTGGCGAACCTGTGGTTTCGCGAGCTGCCGTTGAACGGTGCTCGCGGCCAGAAGACGTGGAAGTCATACGCGCAGGCCGTCCGGAGCTGGATGGAGTTCCTGGCCACGGTGAACGTGGCGCCGTTCGGTGAGCGGGCGACGCTGAGGGCCGCCCTGTCGGCCTTCTCAGAGTATCGGTTCGCTGGTCCGCTCAAGGCCCGTTGGGATGAAGGGACTTGGACCCAGAACATCAACACGGTCGCACGCTTTTACGCATGGGCTGTCGAGGAGGGCCACTGCCCGGAGGTCCCCTTCACCTACGTGACCGTCACCCGCTACACCGAGGCCGGGCCGCAGTCGGTGCGACGGAACACAGCCTCGATGCGGCGGGCCAAGCCGCACGTGACGGTGAAGTACCTGGAGGCCGACTTCAGCGAACTGCTCATGCGCGCTCTGGGGGGCCTGCGGCCAGACGGCACACCCGACGGCTTCCGCGGGCACCATCTGGGACGCAATGCCGCGATGGGTTCCCTGGTCGAGTCCAGCGGCCTGCGCGCCCAGGAGTTCACCCACCTGCTGACCTACGAGTTGCCGAGGCCAACGGCCCGGCGGAGCGAGGTTCCGGTCCGCTTCCCGCTGGCCGCTCAGATCACCAAGGGCAAGAAGCCTCGCACCACTTGGGCGAGTTGGGACGCGCTGACCGAGATGTGGCAGTACATCGACCTGGACAGGCAGGCGCTGACTGCTGGCCGCGAGTACCGGCCCGATCCGCGCCTGGGCGAGCCGCTGCTGGTCACTGAGCCGGACTGGGAGGGCGGCAGGGTCTACGGCCGCCGGACGTCCTGGCGCAAGCTGACCTTGAACGAGCGGCTGCGGCTGGTGACCCCGGAGGGGACTCCAGCGATCATCGCGCTGCAGTCGGACGGCTCTCCGTTCGTGGACTGGGCGACGGTCCTGCGGCGGACCTCGGAGCGGATCAGGCGCGACTTCGAGCCGCGCTTCCCGACGGTCTCGCCCCACACCCTGCGGCACACGATGGCCATGGCGACGCTGGAACGCCTGGTCAAGGGCCACTACCAGCGGGCTGCCGCGCTGGTGGCGGACACCGATGAGAACGCCGCGCTGGCGCTCTATCTGACAAAGGAAGATCCCATGCTGGTACTGCGCGACCTGCTCGGACATACGAGCGTGCTCACCACGGAAATTTACGTCCAGCGCCTGGACGTCCAGCGGATCTACCGGGATCTGTACGGCGAGGCGGGCCGAGCGGCCGGCCTCGCCCAGGCCGAAGCCGAGGCCGAGTTCGAGGACGAGGGGGACGAGCCGTGGTGACGCGAGTCGAGACGGAGCCGTTGCGGGTCGAGTTCTCCTTCCCCAACGGCACGCAGTGGACCGGGAAGCTGGATACCTGCAGCAATCCGGCGCTGGCCGAAGGGCTCGCCCGGGGCCTGGTGGAACTGGTGCACCCGCTGGGAGACGTGAAGCATAAGCGGACCGCCGTTGGGTTGCTGGTATCGCTGCGGCGGATGGTCGAGGAGCTGGCGGAGTCCGGGTTCCACGGCGGTGTCGGTGACCTGCGCAAGAGCCACATGCTGACGTACTGGTTGGGCTCCACGGCCTGGCGGGTCCAGCGCACCCGCCGCCTTCTGCAGGGCTGCGGCATGAACGTGGACGCGGATCTCCGCATCTACCTGGCGGGCAACACCGTCAAGGCGATACCGCGCACCAAGCCGCTGGAGCCCTACGACGAGGACCAGTGGCTGAGGATCGAGTCCTTCCTGCGCGAGCGGCTGCAGCAGGCGGCGAGGGACCAGCGCGAGGTGATGGACCTGGCCGGGCTGGGTCCTGACCCCAGTGACCAGGGGCTGAACCGGCAGAACCTCGCCTGGCTCCTGGCGGAACGCGGACCGATCGGCCTGGACGTCGTGGCTGAGGTCCTGGGAGTGCCCTACGGGCGGTTCCAGCCCTCTCGCGGAGGCGTGGGACCGATGTTTCTGCAGGTCCGATCCATGATGTTCCCTTCGGTGGAACTCGCGATGGCGGCGAGGCTCCTGTTCGGCGTCTACTGCGGGGTGGTGCCCGACGGCATCCGTGACCTGGGCCTGGAGGACTTCACCTGGACCGGGGACCGCACCGCGATCATGGAGTACATGAAGGGCCGCCGGGCGCTGGAGTCGGTGAACCTGCCAGCACGGGCGATCCGGCTGTTCGAGCGCTGGTGCGAACTGTCGACCCACCTGCGGACGTTCGCCCCCGACGCTGTCGCGGACGACCTGTGGATCTTCCACGATCCGCACCGGGCGGGGGCCGCTCCCGGGCAGCGGGCGGTCCTGTCCTTCGCCGTCCAGCAGGGCAGTGGCGGCAAGTCCCGTCGCGCGCTGGGACGCCAGATGGGTCTCGTCGACGAGGCGGGCAAGTCGGTCCCGCTGCACACGGCCCGGATCAGGACGACCTACACCAACATGCTGGCCCGGTCCGGCTGGAGCGGCCGCACCCGGATCGACCCGAACCACTCGCGGGCGGTGGAGGGCGGCCACTACGTCTCGACCACCACCCCCGCGCAGACCGAGTCGGTCGAGACGGTCATCGAGGACGCGCAGGCCGACATCCTGCGCAGGCGGCGCCCCGCGCTCGTGCTGACGGACGAGGAAGCGGCCCTGGCGGCGGCGACCTACCCCGACGAGATAGCCCGGCTGGGCCTGGACGGAGACGAGCTGGCCGCGTTGCTCGGCAGCGAGATGGACGTCTTCACCGCGGCCTGCGCCAACCAGATGTCGGGGCTGCACGGCCCGAAGGGCAAGCCCTGCCCGGCCCGGCCGTGGGTGTGTGTGCTGTGTCCCCTGGCGGTGTTCATGCCCCGGCACGCACCCAACCTGCTGCGGCTGAAGGCGTACTTCGCCCGTCAGTCCCGGCAGATGACCGTCGACCAGTTCCTGGCCGTGTTCGGCCCCTACGCCGACCGGCTGTCGCACGACATCCTGCCGCGCTTCGAGGCCCGGGTGCTGGAGGCGGCGGCGGGCCAGGTCGGCGACGACGACTCCGAACTTCCGCTTCGTCCCGAGGAGGTAACCCAGTGACCACCCCCGTCCGTCAACTGACTGTCACCACAGCGGCCGGGCCGATCCCGGCTTCGTGGGCTGCGGCCTCGCCCTTCGCTGGACTGGATGTGTGCGAGGCGGCAGGCTGGGAGGTCGCGCCGGGCCAGCCCAGGCCGTGCTTCGACGAGGACCGGTGGGACACCAGCGGGTCGCTGGAGTACCCCAAGAAGGTGCCCGCCAGCTCCAAGGTCTTCGACTTCAGCGAGATCGTGAACCCCGCCATGCGGCTGACGGCGAAGGAGTTCATCTTCGCCCTGATGGCGCCCGAGCATGACCTGGTCATCGCCCTGCCCCATGCCCGCCGGAGCCCCGCCAAGCCGACGTCGGCGTTCAACGTGACCAAGGCGACGGTGCGCTGGATGAACTTCGTCGCCGAGCAGGGGCTGGCCGGCCTGGACCAGGTGATGCAGGAGCACTGCGACGCCTACCTGGCCTTGCGCCGCATCCGCGAGAGGACCGACAAGGGCACCGGCCCGATCAGCGCGGGCACGATGGTGACCATCCTGACCCCGGTCCACGGGCTGGCCCACTACACCGAGCTGTTCTCGGCCGACGCCTACCGGCCGGGGTTCACCCCCTGGCCCAAGCACACGATCAAGCAGGTGGCCCAGGACGGGACCAGCGAGCACAGCCCCACCCCGCCGGTCGCCGAGGAGGTGTTCCAGCCCACGGTCGCCGCGGCGCTGTATCTGGTTGAGACGGTCGGCCCGCTGCTGGCCGCTGAGTTGGAGGCGGTGCAGGCCGACGCCGACGCCCGCGAAGACAAGAGGAAGGTGCGGCCGCCCTGGCCCGAGGTCACCACGGGCGACAGGGCCAGGCTGGCGGCCGTGCTGGACGAGTACATCACTGCTGGTCAGGCGCTGCCGCAGTGCATCAAGACGACACTGGGCAAGCGGCTGGGCCGGGGCTGGCATGCTGAAGACCCGCTGCTGAGGCTGGACTTCCTGCCGGTGCTCTGGAAGGCACTGGACCGCCCGACCATCAGCGACGGCCTGGTCGAGGAAGTCCGGCCCTTGTTCGAGGCCGCCGTCGCCAAGGTCGGCATCCTGGGTCCGTTCGGTCGAGACGCGGCCCTGGTGCCGCGCGCGGACGAGCCGCTGGCGGAGATCCCCTGGACGCTGCCGGTCGCGGGAGACGAGGTGCGGTTCCTGAAGAACATCATCTTGGGTGCCTGCCGGGTCCTGGTGGCAGCCCTGAGCGGGATGCGGGCCAGCGAGTTGGACGAACTGACCGCAGAGTCGCCCCAGCCTCCGGTCACCGTTCGAGGCGGAACGCAGCGCTTCCGGCTGGCCAGCAAGCTCGTCAAGCGGCAGCCCCTGCGGGGTACCCCGGAGGAGTGGGTGGTTCTGGAGCCCGCCTACCGGGCGGTCCAGCTCGCGGCCCGTCTGAACCGCGCCGAGGGCAACGCGGCGGTGTTCGCCAACTCCGCGATGGGCACCCTGCACGCTCAGCTGCGTGGATGGGTCAACGGGCCCGAGGGTCAGCGGCTCGGACTGGCTCCGATCCCGCCCGGCCCGGTCAACGGCCGGATGCTCCGCAAGACGCTGGCGCTGGAGCTGGCCCACCGGCCGGGCGGCCTGCTCGCGGCAAAGATCCAGCTCAAGCACATCACGGTGGTCACCACCGAGGGCTACGCGATGCGTCCCGGCGGTTCCCAGGGCACCCTGCTGGCGGACATCGCCAGGGCCGAGAAGGACCACCGTCTGCAGCTGACGGCGGCGGCGTTCGAGGACTACCGGGCCGGGCGGATGCCCGCCGGACCGGGTGCGCGGGACCTGATCGCCGCGTTCGCGCACATCGACGCGGAGCTCAAGGAGCACGAGGCCGGGACCGCGACGGTGCTCGACAACGAACGCCGGCTGGAGAACCTGCTGCGGAAGCAGTCCAAGAGCCTGCACCTGCAGGCCGCGAACTACTGCTGGTTCCGCGATCCGTCCAAGGCCCTGTGCCTGAAGCTGGCGGGCACCCCCTCCGCGTCGGCGCCGCTGGCGGGGATGTGCGACTCCGCGCGCTGCCCGCAGGCCACCCACCATCCCTGCCACCTGCCGGTATGGCAGAGTCAGGCCGATTCAGGGAAGGTCTTCCTGGAGAATCCGCGCTTCCCGAAGGGCGAGAAGATCCGGATGGTGCCGGAACTGGAGCGAGTCCAGCGGATCGTGGACGAGATCATCGCCGCCGACGCGGCAGGAGGGTGAGATGGCACGGATCAGCGATGACGCACGCGGCCGGAACGAGGGCGCGATCCGGGCGGCCATGGACCGGCTGCTGCGAGGAGAGCTGCCGCAGGCGGGCAAGTGCGATCTGAAGACCCTCGCTGCCGAGGCCGGGGTGACCCGCACCGGCTTCTATCCGAAGAAGAACCGAGACGGGTCCAGTCGGCCGGGGCCTTACCAGCACCTCGCTGAGGAGTTCGAGCGGCGGCTGGCAGTGCTGCAGGCGGCCGGGCAGGTTCTCGATCCCCGCGAAGGGCAGATCGAACGACTCAAGGGCGAGGTCGCCGAGTTGAAGGAGCGCGTCGAGAAGCGGGACGCCGAACTGGCTGAGCTCAAGGCGTTCCGGACCACGGCCATCTCCCGGCTGGCCGCCCAGCAGGCGGAGATCGTCCGGTTGCGCGGACGGGAGACGGGCAGCGCGTCCAACGTCCTGGCCATGTCCCGGCGGCGCGGAGAGGTCCACGACCCGCCGTGACGCCCTACCGGGCCCGGTAGGGCGAGGTAGGTGGACGGTAGTTTCCGCAGGTCAGGGGATGGTAGGTCGCAAGGTAGGCGGGTTCGGCTACCTCCAAGGCCGCGGGGGAGGGGTTAGGCGAAGGTGGCGGCCCGCTGGTCCAGTTCCTGGGCGGCGGGGACGGCCTTGAGGCGGTTGAGGCGGGCGCGCATCTCGGCGACGGCCTCGGTGACCTTGATGGAGCGGATGCCCTCGGCGGTGTCGAGGAAGTCGTTCCAGGTCGCCAGGGCGGCGTCGGTGTCGTCGCGGCGAAGGTGGACCTGGCCGAGGTCGGCCAGGACGATCGCGCGGGTGCGGCGGCGGTCCAGGCCATGGATGTCCAGGGCGTGGTGGAGGTGGTCCTGGGCGGCGTCCAGGTCGCCGAGCTGGGCCAGGATCATGCCGGTCTCGTGCGCCCACCGGCCGACGTCGTAGTGGGCGGCCCAGGACTCCCCCGGGGTCTTGGGGGCGTTTTCGATCGCGCCCTGGGAGGCGGCGAGCGCGGTGGTCGCGGTCTTGCGGTCGCCGTCCAGGGCGGCGGCGTTGGCCAGCGTCGCCTGGTAGTAGGCCACCGCGCGGGGGTCCTCGATGGCGCCTGCGTAGTGGACGCACTCCTCGGACAGGCGCACGGCGGCGGCCCGGTGGCCCAGGTCGATCGCCTGCACCGCCATGCCCCGCAGGGCGGTGGCCGACAGTTCCGGGTCGCCGGCCTCGGCGGCCAGGCGGAAGGAGTGCGCGTAGTACTGCTGGGCCAGGCCCTGGTTGCCCTCGTCGCCGGCCATCCACCCGGCCAGGTGGACCAGCTGCGAGGTCGCCGCGAACAGCTCGCGGCCGGTGGCCGCGGAGTAGTTGCCGTCCAGCCACGGGGCGACGTCCTGGGTCAGATAGCGCACGGCCAGGTGGCGGGCGTGTCCGCCGCCCAGCTCAGAGGCGGTGTCGCCCAGCGCGGTGGTCATCTGCCGGATCGCCATGACCTCGCCGCGACCGACGTTGACCGGGGCCCCGGAGGCGGCGGCGCGGGTGCGGCGGGTGATCGCTTCCAGGTCGGGCAGGGCTAAGGCGGCGAGCGCATACGCGCTGGTGGCGGCGAGAAACTGCCGTCGCTCCAAGTCCAACCCTCCCAACCGGATAACTGAGGCCACGCTATCGCCGGACGGGGCTTGCTCGATGCCAGGATCGGGCACCGTGACGGCTGTTCTGACTGGTTCTGGTCCCAGTCTGAGGACCTTCATCAAGTACGGCATCCAGTATTCCGGCACGCGGGTTCCGCGTTCCCACCGGTAGACCGATCCGCGGTCCAGACCGCGCGGACCTCGGCCCTCGGCGATGCCCAGCTCGCGGGCGAGCTTGGCCTGGCTCCAGTCGCGGGCCGTGCGGGCGGCCCGGATCCGCTGGCCGAACGTGATCTCCGGTGACACCGCGCCTCACCTTCTGGCCTACACCTGGCCTACACGGGTCTACAGCCTGGCAGCTCTTTTCAGCCGAGATACGGCCGTTGACTAACTATCAGCCGATCGGGGCGCGACCGATACCCCGCCCGGCCAGGCCGACAACGCCCCTTCGCCCGCTGCCCGGAGGCCACCGCCATGCCCGCGCACCAGATCCGCTTCCTGATCCCCCGCCGCCCCCGGCTGGTCGCCATCACCCGCAACCGCGTCGCCGCCCAGGTCCGGGCCTGGGGCACGGTCCTGGACCAGGAGACCGCCGACACCCTGGACCTGCTGGTCAGCGAGCTGGTCACCAACGCGGTCCTGCACACCCGCAGCCTGCTGATCACCGTCGGCGTCCAGTTGGAACGCGGGCGGCTGCGGATCGAGGTCGACGACGACAGCACCGCCCCGCCCACCGGGACTGCCAGCGACCCGCTGGATGCCTGGCAGGACGAGTCCGGACGCGGAGTCCACCTGATCGCCGAACTGGCCGCAGGACACGGCTGGGAGCCCCTGCACCGGGGCAAGCGGGTCTGGTTCGAGCTCGTCGTCGCCGAGCCCACCCGGACCCGGGCCAGGGCCGCGCTGCTGCGGCGGGCCGCCCGCGCGGTCCGCCGCAGCCCGCGCTGGCCTATAGCGGCCCGATCCGTGATCCGCCGGGGATCTGTCGCCGTTCCGCTCCGCCCCCGGCCTGATCCAGCCGACGCCCTGATCGCCCGCCGCGCGGACGGATCGCCGGTCAGATCGCTGACCTGCGGCGACCGGATCAGACGGATGCTCGGCAGCCAGGGCCCCATCGCGGCCTGACCCCTCGAACTCCCCGTCCCGGCCGCCTGGGGTTACAGGCCGAGGCGAGGGGCGGCGGCCAGAGGCCGGCCGCCGGGCGCCCGCCGCGCACCCGTTCCCCCCGAGCGGAGGCGGCGGGCGCCGCCCGAAAACCCCTGACCAGCAACAACCAGCGAAGGAGGAGCCGTGACCGGGCCGACTGAGACACCGCAACTGCCGTTCCACATCGGGTTCGACTCCGCGACCGGGCAGCTGGTGCTGTCGATGACGTTCGGCGTCCCGCCCAAGCAGACCGTCAAATCCCAGGTGATCCGCACGCTGGACCAGGTCGCGGTCGAGATCGCCCTGCACCGGCACGAGGCCCGACTTCAGCACCTGCTGGCCCAGCACCTGGCCGACGCCGCCGTCCGCCATTTCGGCGCGGACCGCGCCCGGCTGGAGGCCGCGGTCCAGGCCCTGTCCGACCCGGACAGCACCACCCCGGTCGGCCGCATCCTGCGCGGCCCCGCCGCCACCAGCGGCTGACCGTTCCCCAGTCCCCTGCCCGGTCGCGGTTCGTGGCTCCCCCACGGCGGCCGGGCAGGGCACCACCTTCCCGGCACCAACCCAGCGAAGGACCCGGCCATGGAGAACTTCGAACGCGCACGGCTCGACGCCTACTTCGCCAAGATCGCGGCCCAGTTCCCCCCGGCCACCCGGCCCGCCGCGTTCCTGGTCACCCACCTGCTGCCCGAACGACCCTCCTTCGTGCGCGCCGCCGCCCAGCTCACCCAGCTCAAGGCTGTGCTGCCCAAGCCGAAGTCCATCGACCCGGCCGCCCTGCGCGAGGTCGAGCAATCGGTGCCGGTCGACGCGCTGACCCGCGAGCTGTTCGCCGACCCCGACAGCGCGCTGGACTACCTGGAGTCCCGCGCGGGCGGCGAGGACCTGGTGCTGCTGGACGTCGGCGGCTACTTCGCCCCCACCCTGGCCGCCGTCTGCGAGCGCTTCTCCGGGCGGGTGCTGGGCGTGATCGAGGACACCGAGAACGGCCACCGGCGCTATGCCGAGATCGACAAGCTGCCCTGCCCGGTCGTCTCGGTCGCCCGCTCGCCGCTGAAGGACCCGGAGGACTTCCTGGTCGGGCAGTCGGTGGTGTTCTCCACCGAGGCCCTGATGCGCGGACGCGGCGACATCCTGCACGGCCGCACCGCCCTGGTCATCGGCTTCGGCAAGCTCGGCTCCTCCATCGCCCGACTCCTGCACGCCAAGGGCGTCCAGGTCACCGTCTTCGACATCGACCCGGTCCGCCGCACCCAGGCCCTGTCCCAGGGCTTCGCCGTCGCCCGCGACCGCGAGCACGCCCTGACCGGCGCCGGGCTGGTCCTCTGCGCGACCGGGTCGATCGCGCTTCGGGGCGAGGACTTCCCGCATCTGCGCAACGGGGCCTACATCGCCACCGTCACCAGCAGCGAGGACGAACTGGAGCTGGCCGGCCTGCCCGAGGTCTACACCCGCGCCCGCACCGGGGAGTCGATCACCCGCTACCAGACCACCGGCCACTACTTCTATCTGATGAACAACGGCAACGCCGTCAACTTCCTGCACGGCGCTTCAGTCGGTCCGTTCATCTTCCTCGTTCAGGCGGAAATCCTCGCCGCCATCCAGATCCTCGCCCGCGCCGACCTCAACCCCGGTATGCATGAGGTCGACGCGGCCCACCGCGCCACCATCGCGGCGACCTGGCTCAACTACTTCAACAGGTGATCACCATGGCCATCACGGCAGACCACATCCGCACCACCCTGACCCGCTACCTCGACCAGCACCCCGAGGAGAAGGCCGACCTCGCCCCCGTCCTGGACCTCCTGGACACCGGGGCGGAGATCACCAGCCGCAAGGAGTTCCGCGGCCACGCCACCGCCGGCGCGATCCTGACCGACCCCGTCGGCAAGGTCCTGTTCATCCACCACCTGGCCCTGGACAGGTGGCTCCTGCCCGGCGGCCACCTCGAACCCGGCGACACCAGCCTGATCGGCGCGGCCCTGCGCGAGCTCGCCGAGGAGACAGGCATCCGGCCCGACCTCGTCGTCCCGCTCCGGGACGAGCCGGTCCACATCGACGTCCACCCCATCCCCGCCAACCCGGCCAAGGGCGAAGGCGACCACCAGCACATCGACTTCCGCTTCGTCTTCGCCACCAACGCCGACGTCGCCGAGCTCCAGGCAGAAGAGGTCACCGACGCCGCCTGGCGCGGCGCCGAGACCATCACCGACGAGCGCCTGCGCAACCGAGTCGCCGCCGCCATCCGCCGCTAGAAGATCGAGACCACGCAGAAGGCCACCACCCTCATGAGGCTGGTGGCCTTCTGCGTGGTCAGCACGATCACCATCACGGTCGTCTTCACGCTCATCACGATCACGTTCACGGTCGTCTTCACGATCACGTTCACGGCCAGCACGCTTCTCAGCCCGCCTCACCTGGCTCTTTCCAACATTCACGGTTTCCGGTTTCCGGTTCACGCGTTCACGGTTTCCAGTCCACGGTCCTTCGGACCGCGCCCACCGACACCCGTCCGCTCCTCGCCCCACGAGCCACCTCAGAGGTGACCTTCGTCACCTGGTATGTTCTAGCGACCCCGCCGAAAGGGACACCATGCAGGCGATCAATGCGACAGCGGCATCCGCTGCCGAGGTCCGCTAAAACGACACGACCTGCGTGGGACACGGCGAGTGCCGGGATAACGGCGGTCGCCATGCCGCAGACCACAACCGTGTCCACGCCCCGCTCCACCAACAGCCCCGGAAGGGTTGAGTTGCCGGGCCAGAAGGCCGAGGTGCCGCGCTTCTCCACCACGAGATCTCCTGGGTCGGCGTCCAGACCGGTGCACAGCCGCTCGTTTACCGTGCCCTGGCCGCCGGAGGTCCGTAGTACTTCGACCGTCTGCCGGCCGTAGAACGCGGTGCCCCAGTCGTTGGCCCGCTCAGGGACGACGGGCAGAACCCAGGCCACCGTCCCGTCGGCTTGGCGCATCGCCACTGCTAGCTCCCGGATCTGCGGCACGATCGCGCGCCCGAAGGCACTGTCGTCGGCGAAGAAGGCGACCATGTCGACCACCACCAGAGCGGTCTGCGCGGGCGTCAGCTGCTCATAGGCGTGGCGGCGGCCCCGACGTGATTCCATCCGGGCGTACTCCCGCGGGGGAATGGCCCACTGGTGCAGCTGCGCCACCACGGGTGTCGCGAAGGTGTCCACCGCTTCGGGGCGCGGGACGGGGCTGCTTGAGTGGTCGGGCATGAGTCTCCTCGGGTTGAGTCGGGACGAGGGGAAGGGCACCGGGCGCAGGACTCTGCGATTCCGGATTCGGATGCGGGGCTGCGGTCCCTCGGTCAGCAGCTGTTGCCTGGGGAACAGCGCAGGCGCTCACCTGCGGCGGGGGCGCTATCGGCCGGTTCCTCCCATCCCAGCTGCGTGTAGAGGCGTCCCTCCCGGATCCCGTCGATCGCTGCTCGGGTGTAGGCGACGATCGGATCGGGAAGGGCGTCCGGGTGCCACCACTGCCAGGCCAGGCACTTGTCCGGCTCCGTAAGTTGGGGGCTGCCCGTCCAGCGGCGTGCCCGGAAGACCATCTGCATCAGGGGGCGGGCACCCGGATAGTCGATCAGGTGCACGGTGTGTACGAACTCCAGTTCGTCTGGGTTGATGACCAGCCCCGCCTCTTCGAGCGCCTCCCTGACGACGCAGTCGCGGACCGACTCCTGTTCGCAGCGGCCCGCCAGGAAGTGCCAGGTATTTGCGGCGTAGGCAGAGTCCGGGTGACGCAGGCCGAGCAGGACCCGGCCCTGGTCGTCCTCCAGGTACAGGTGGGCCCCGATCCCGTTCAGCACCGGATCCCCGTCCCCGCTGGACGCGGCCTCGGCTGGCCTGGCCCGGGGCACGGTGGAGGCCTTCAGGCTCGCGTGGCGGTGAATCAGGTCGCGTGTCGATTCCTGGATGCGCAGCCGGTTCAGCTCGTGGGGCCGGACCCAGTGCAGCAGGACGCCTTCGTTGAGGGTCAGCGTGCGCGGGTCGCCGATCCAGCAGCCGGCGAACGTCTGGATCGGGACGCACAGGCCCTCGGTGCCCACCACCTGTTCCACGGCGAAGGGCTCCAGGTCCATCAGGGCCAGGCCCGGAACCTCCTCGGCCAGTTCCCGCAGCAGCGTCTCCTCCAGCGTGTGATCGTCGGGCTCACGGCCGCCGCCGAGCAGGCTGAACTCCCCCGGAGCCCAGATCCCTGGATAGTTGTCGCGCAGGTGCAGCAGGTACCGGCCCTGGTCGTCGTAGATCAGCGCGGAGGCGTTGACCGGCTCGGGTCGGCCATCCAGCGCGCAGAGCTGCAGCTTGGCGCGCAGCGTCGGGGAGCTGACCTGGTCGAAGGGCAGCCACACCGCACCGGAGACCTCCTCCTCCTGCAACGCGAGCTGCGGGCGGCCGCCGGTCAGGTAGAAGACGAACCGCAGGTCGTAGTGCTGGTGCGCCGGCTCGCCCTTGGCGGGGGCCGCGGCGATGTCGTGGACGTTGATGTCGATCGGCGCCCCGAGGAACTGCGGGGTCAGGCAGAGCATGCCGGGTGCGATCCCGGCCTCCTCGTGCAGTTCGCGCAGGGCTGCGGCCAGCAGGGTGGGGTCGCTGTCCTCGACGTGGCCGCCGGGGGCGAGCAGTTGGCCGCCCGTGCCTCGGTGGCGAATGTGCAGGACCCGCTGGGCATCGTCGACGACAACTGCGCTGCACGTGATGTGGCCCGGCGCCGTGGCCCGGTCGGTCGGGGCCGCGGCGCCGTCGAGCACCTCCAGCAGTGGGAGCAGCGCTTCGCGTTCACCGGGATGGCCGTCAAGGTAGGCGCGGACAACGTCGTGGATATCGGAGCGGGCGGGGGCCATGTTCAGTACCTCTCGGAGCAGTGCAGCGGGGCTTCGTCAACGGGGCGCGGGCGCGGGCCGGGTGTGGACCGGGGGTTGGGAATCGGTCATGCGGTCCGGGCCCGATCAGGGCCGCGGGGAGGCCGCGGTCCGGGTGCGAGCGCGTCGCCGGGCAGTACCCAGCTCAGTGGCCGTTCGGTGGTTCCGCCCAGGACGGTCTGCTGCGCCGGGTCGGTGAGGTCGAGGCGATACTCGGCCGGTCGCCCGGCCTGCTCCCAGCGGTGATGGAGCTCCTCGACGTCCGCCCACAGGTCGTAGCCACCCCACCAGTGCAGCTCCCGGGAACCGGCGCCTGCGGTGAGCAGGGCGCGCGATCCGGTGGCCCGGTGGTGCAGCATCCATTGCTCCTCGTCGGGTGCGGCTCCCCGCATGATGCCGAGCAGGTGGCCGACCGCCAGCCAGAAGCCGGCGGCATCCAGCGGATCGGGCACTTCGATCCGGCTGTCGCGGCGCCGCCCGGGCCCGGTCTGGTCGGGTGCGGTCCCCGGCTTGGGCGGCCGGTGGTACTCCTGTCCGGACCCGGGGGCGGTGCCGCCGCGGGCATAGGGCCGCAGCACCGCCTCCCAGCCGGCCTCGGTGCGGGTGACATGGCAGTGGGCTGGCCAGGACGGGGATCCGGTGTGGATGGGCGCGATCAGCGTGCCGCCCACGGCCAGTTGCCCCAGCAGGGCGACCGGTGCGCTGCGTACGGAGAAGGAGAGCACGATCGCGTCGAACTCCTCGCCAGGGCAGCCGGCCAAGGCGTCACCGGTCAGCAGGCGTGGTCGGTAGCCCGCCGCGGCCAGGCGCTCGCGGGTGGCCTGGGCCAGCAGCGGGTCGACCTCGATGCCGGTCACCCGCTCGGATCCGGTGATCTCGCACAGCATCGCGGCCACCAGCCCGGCCCCGGTCCCTGCCTCCAGCACCCTCGCGCCGCGGGACAGCGCGAGGGGCTGGAGGAGGTGGACGACGCCGGTGGCGTCGGTTGTCATCGACGCGAACCCGCCGCCGACCGCGAGGTGGCCGCGCGGTGTGGTCCTCGGGTCCTGCCCGGGAAGCTGCAGCATCACCGACTCCCCTGCGTAGACCACGCGTGACCATTCGGCCCGGTCGGAGGGGTGTGTGCCGTCCAGGAGCTGCCAGACCTTCTCGTCGGTGCCGGTGACCTCCAGGCGTGGGGTGTAGCCGCGCGGGACGACCAGTTCCCGGCGGACCGTTGCGAACGCCTCCCGCAGCAGCGGGTCGACGAGCCCGGCCTCGGCCTCAAGCCGCTCGACGAGCGCCGCCCGCAGCAGCTCCGCGCCCCCGTCACCGGGCAGGGGCAGGTCCGGGCGACCGCAGGAGAGATGGACGGTGGTACCGGACGCCTTGGCGTCCAGCGCCGCGTCCATCCGCGCGGCGAGCCGCCAGGGCAGCGCCCGGCGCGCCTCCTCGCGGGTGAGCCAGGACACCGAGGCGACCTCCTCGCCCAGTACCAGCGCGTCGGCCTCCTGGTCGGAAAGCGGGTCGAGGGCGAAGATGACGCAGACCATGGCGCGGCCGTGCTTGGCCTGCGTCGCGGAGGAGGAATCGACCGCCAGGACCCGGCCGACCTTCCGCCGCATGCCGAGTTCCTCGAACAGCTCGCGAACCCCGCCCTCGGCGGGGGACTCGTGGGCCTCCACCATGCCGCCGGGGAGCTCGGCGTGCTGCTTGTAGCTCGGGTGCTGCACCAGGACCCGGCCGTCGACGCGGGTCACCACGACGGTTGCCGCCATCATCGGGGAGGGCAGCAGGGCGTAGTGGTCGCGGCGGCGCACCGGGCGAGGTACCCCGTCCTGCAGCACCGCGGTGTGCGCGCCGCGCTCGGCCTCCAGGGCGGCGGCCAGGCGGCGGCGCAGCCGGTCAGGCAGCAGGTCCAGGGCCTGGTCCTCGGGGAAGAACGCGGCCGCGCGGATCTCCTCGTCCTGCAGGGCCAACCCGGCGGGGTCGACGTCGCCCGCGGGGTGGGCGGCGTAGATGTAGGCCATCAGGGTGCGCCCGTAGACGTCGGCGGGAATAGTGTCGACCGCCAGCAGCCGGCCGACGTCGACCGGTAGGCCGAGTTCCTCGAGGAGTTCACGCTCGACCGCACGGGCGGGGCCTTCGTCCTCGGTCATGCCGCCGGGTAGGTCCCAGCCGGGCTTGTACACCGGGTCCACGAGCAAGATCCGGCCCTGGCCGTCGCGGACCAGAGCGTCGGCGCAGCTGGCCGGTGCGGGGTGGGCCGCCACGAAGCGGGTCACCTCCGGCGGCACGGTCTCGGAGTCCGCGAGCGGTTCGGGTGTGGTCATGCGAAATCCCCTGTCAGCAGCCGGTTGAGGGTGAGCTGTCCGCGCCGGACGAGTTCGAGGTCCGCCGCGGCGGTGCCGCGCGCAATGCCGCCCGCCGCCGCCAGCCCGGCCAGGCCCCGCAGCGCGCGCTGCTCGGCACCGTTCAGCGTCCGTCCGTACCCGCTGATGAAGCTCTCCCGCAGGTCGGGGCGGTCCAGCCACCAGGGCCCGCTGGCCAGCAGCACGAAGTCGTCCACGGCTGGTCCGTAGCGGGACTGTTCGAAGTCCACCGCCGCAAGCTCGCCGGACCACAGCCAGTTGCGGGGCTGCCAGTCGCCGTGCAGGAAGGCGGCCGGCAGCTCACTGGTGCCGCGAAGTTCGTCGATCAGGTCGCCGACCAGCAGGCGCTGAGCTGCGGTCAGCAGCGGCGTCCACACCGCGAGCTGCCTGGCTCCCTGGTCGAGCAGCCGTGAGGTGTCGGCTGCGGCCTCGAGCCGGGTGTGCGCGGATGGCGTTGCCGTGTCGTGGAGGCGCCGCAGCAGTGCGCCGGCCTGGCGGTGGATATCGCCTTCCTCGCCCGCCGTGAGCGTCAGGCCCTTGACCACGGCCCCGGGGACGGCTGTGAGCAGCAGGGCCATCGCGACCGGGTCGGCGTCGACGAGCACCGGTGCCCGGCCGTCCCCCAGTTTCGGTGCCGCTCCACGGTAGGCGTAGGTCTCCCGGTCGAATGCGAGGCGGTCGGGGGAGAGTTTGAGGAAGTGCCTGCCGCCGGTGCCGTTGAGCTCCCAGACCCGCGAGGATTCCCTAGGCCAGGAGACGTCCCGGACCGAGTCCACCAGGCCGACCAGCCCTTGAGCCCAGGACAGGATCAGCGAGGTCTGAGCGGCGGCGGACGTGGCCCGGTTCGGCCGCATACGCGGTGAGCGCCGTCCTGCCGCGTTCGGCCGCCCTGCGGGCATAGAGGCGCCGGCGCCGGTCCTCGAGGCGGTGGTGTCGGGCGCGGTCACTTGACCTCCGAGGTATCGCAGACCGTGGTGGTGTCGGGGTTGGCGCGTGGTGGGGACAGATGGGCAACGCCGTACTCGGTCGCCTGCCGCTGATACAGGTCCCGGTAACCGCCCGGGACCAGCGGTCGGCCAAGGAGCTCGCCATGGGTGCCGCTCTCGGTGACCACGCCGTTGTCGATGACGTAGATGACGTCAGCGAGCCGAGTTGCGGCGAGCCGGTGGGTGATCAAAATGACAGATTTGCCCGTCTCGGCCAGCGACCGCAGCTTGCGGAACGTGTCGATCTCGCTGGCGGCGTCCAGCGCGGCGGTGGGTTCGTCCGCGACGAGGAGTTCCGCTTTCTCCCTGAACAGGGATCGCGCCAGGCCGATCTTCTGCCACTGGCCTCCGGAGACGTCGGCGCCCCTGAGGTATCCGCGGGTCAGGATCGTGTCCCAGCCGTGGGGGAGCGCGGTCACGGTGGCCAGCGCGCCGGCGCGTCGTGCGGCTTCGGCGATGCCCGCGTCGTCGTCCGGGCGCTCCACGTCCCCCATCAGCACGTTGCAGCGCGCAGACAGAGGCCAGCGCTCGAAGTCCTGGCCGAGTAGGGCGATCCTTGAAAACCAGGTGGCGCGGTCCGCTGCCGCGAAGTCGACGCCGCCCCATGACATAGAGCCGTCGTCGGCCCCGAGCAGCCCGCAGATGATCTTCGCCAAGGTGGTCTTGCCGGCGCCGTTCGCCCCGACCAGGGCCACGACCTGCCCCGGGGCCACCGACAGGCTGATTCCCTGCACGGCCGGCTCGGTTCGGCCGTCGTAGGTGAAGCGGACGTCCTTGAGCTCCAGCAGTTGCGGGCCGTCCGGGACAGGGGTGCCGCCGGTGGGGATGGCCCGACGGGGTCCGACCTCACGCAGCTCGGCGAGGTCAGCAACATACAGACTGGAGTCGTAGACCGTGTTCAGCTGAGTGACCAGGGTGCCGATGCTACCGACGCCGGTGCGGATCGCGAGGGCGGCGGTCCCTGCCACGGCGATGGCGACCTGACCGTGGATCAGTAGGAGCAGCAGGACCGCGTAGGTGATCAGTGTCGCCGCCCCGGACAGGGCGGAGGCGAGGAGGTTGGTGCCGGCCCGCTCGCGGGCCAGACGAGTCTGCTCGGCCTCGGAACGCTCGGCCATCGCCCGGTACTGGTCGGTGAGGAAGTCGCCGAGCTGGTGTACCCGTACCTCTGGTGCGGCGTCCTTGCTGGTGAGCAGGCCCAGCAGGGCGTTGATGGCCCGGATGTGGGTGAGCCAGCTCTGGATCGAGAGGTAGCGGCGTCGCGCGGAGCGGATCGAGCCCCAGGCCCGCGGGACCGCGATCAGCAGCAGCAGCGGCATGAGCCGCCAGTCCAGGGTGGCCAGGACGCCACCGGCCGCGATCAGGCTGACCACGCTGTTCAGCACGGCGACGCCCTGGCCGATCAGGCGCTTGGCGTAGTCGGCGGCGAACCGGGCCGAGTCGAGGATGCGGTGGAACCCCTCGTCCTCCATCGCCGCCAGCTGTGCGTTGACCGCGTGGTGCAGGATCTCCTGGGTGACCGCGTTCTCGATCCGCGGCTCCAACCGGCCCGTGGAGGCGGTGGACATCGCGGACAGCAGAGCCGAGAAGGCGCTGACCGCGCCGATCGCCACCAGGACGGGCAGGGAGGCGTGGATGCGCTGCGCCGTCGGGCCGCCGGCGAACAACTGCAGCAGTGCCCGATTGGCCGCCAGGAGCAAGAACGCCCGGGACAGGCCCTGGCCCAGCTCGGCCAGAAGGACCTGGGCCAACGCCGAGCGGTCGGCCCGTGCCGCCAGTCCCAGCACCAGGCCCAGCGGCGCCGGAAGACTCCTCACCCACTGGAGAGCGCTGGCGGTGCCAGCCTTGCCGTCGTGCCGGGCGAACCCGAAGTCGTAGACCAGGGGCCCGCCGAACAGCAGTTGGTCGGCCCGGGCCGAATCCTCCTGGACCCCGGACACTGCACGTCGTCGCCGGATCACAGCGCCTCCCGAGAAGCAAAGACGTAGATCCGCGGCGCGAGCTGCCGCCAGGACGCCTCGCGGCAGCCCCAGGGCTTCCCGCCCTCCGGCCGGGCCCTGAAGCCGTCCTGGCCGGAGGCCTCCGCTTCCTGCCGCGATAGGTCCTGCGTGGTCATCTCGACGCTCCCCGATATGGGCCGATGGATCCGTGGACGTGATTGCCTGGCGCTTGCGGCCGCTACGCGTGCGGGCGACGGATGCGGGTCAGCCGGGAGAGGGAGGGATGTCGTCGGCGTCCGAGAGGTAGAGCAGGGCGCCGGAGGCGCGGGCGGCGAGCACGGCTTCCAGGCGCCGCCAGTAGCGCGGGTGCATGTCCGACTGCCACTGCTCCAACGGCCTGACCTCCCAGCGGTCATGCTCATCCGGGCGCAGCCGGATCGCGGCCATGTCCTCCGCGCTGAGTTGGCCGCCGTCGAACATAAATCCGACTTTCGCGAGCGGCCAGGCCGCGCTGGGCAGAAGGAAATGAACAGCCAGGAGGCGAGGCGGCCCTTGGAGATGCAGGCCGGTCTCCTCGAGCGTCTCGCGGACCGCGGTCTGAAAGGGCGTGCTGTGGTCGTCGAGATTGCCGCCCGGCCACTGCCAGCGCTGGGGGTGCTCGGGGATCGAGGAGTGGAGTTGGAGGGGGTTCCCGTGCTGATCGGTCATCAGCGCGCAGGCGTAGATCGTGGCGTGGGGAATCCGCTGGACGTACTGTTCGGCCGGCAGCCAGGTGCTGCTGTTCTGCCCTTCCGGCGGTGCGGCCGCGGGGCCCGGCGGGCCGGATTCTGGCGCAGTTGAAGACATGGCTCTCCCGTGGTGTTCGAATATGCCGTCTGGGCCGTCGAGGTCGGTGACGTGATCCTGGCAGCGCCGCAGCCGCTCTCTCGGCGTGTCCGAGTGGATGTCATCCCTTTAGGGCAAGTCTGATGTCGTCCCAGGGTGTTGATAGACAGAACCGCTATTTCGACTCCGGTGGCCGCAGAGTCATGTAGGGGCCGTCGATGGCGGTGAAGCCCATCTGCCGGTACAGCGCCGCGCCTTCGTCGGTGGCCCGTAGTTCGATTGAGGAGCAGCCCTCCTCGGTCATGGACTGCGCGAGCGCTGCGGTCACCGCGCGCCCAAGGCCCTGCCGGCGCCAGGCCGGATCGGTGACGACGGTGAAGATCCGCCCCCACCGGCCCTGCGGGTACGTGGGGCCGGTGTAGCCGCGGTAGACGCACCCGATCGCACACGCCGCGAGGGTGCCGTCGGGGGCGGGGGCGACGAACGCGCGCAGGGACGGGTCGGCGCCCAGCCGCTGCTGCATGTCGGCTTGGAACGAGATGCGCCAGGCGTCGGTGACCGCCTCGCCGGCCAGCACGGCGACGCGCAGGCGCAGCAGTTCCTGAGCATCGCCGGGGCGGGCGGCCCGGACCCGGTCGTCGGATATCGGCATGAGGGTTCCTCCGTAGGTCGGCGGTTCGGGAAGCGGCGGGTCGTTGGCCGGGTGGGTCAGCGCGCTGTGCCGCGGGTATGGGGTGCCCGTCAGGTGGTCGGTCCCGTGTGATCGAGTACCGGCTGGGCGGCGATCCGCTCGGCCAGTGCTGTGGCCTGTTCGACGTCCACCCACACGTCGAGCCCGTCCGGGGTGTGCTCGCAGCCGGGGAGGTTCTGGACGACAACGCCGGGTCCCAGCAGTCCGGTCAGCAGCATCTCCATCCGCACACAGGCCTCGCGTCTGCCTTTCGCCCGACCGATCTTCAGCCCATCGGCGATGTCCGGGACGCCCAGCAGCGCGGCGAGCTGCACGGCGGAGTCCAGGTCGTCGCTGCGGATCTCGATGAGGACGTTGCTCTGCTCCCCGGAGACCTTCAGCCCGTCGAGGTCATGGGGGTGGAGCGCCTGTGCCAGGCGTTCGGCGCCCGCCCGGGACCGGGCGCGGGGAGCTAGCAGCACCTCGGTGAGCCGGTGCACCGCGGCGACGCTGCCCATCGTGACCAGGACCTGCGTGGTGTCCTGGGGGTCGGCATGAGCAGAGGCGTCGATCGCTCGCGCGTGCAGCCAGGCCGTGCACGCCTCGGCGGTGGGAGCGTGGGGCAGGCCGTCTGGCAGGCGCAGTGTCATCGGGGGCAGGGTGGTCTGGTCGTCGTCGGGGTCGGCGACCACGACGGCTAAGCCGAGGATGGCCGCGGTGTTCCTCAATGCGGCGAGTGCCTCAGTGGTGGCGGTGTCCTGGGGCTTGGTGGTCATGTCGGTTCCTCCTGGTGAGGGGGCGGGCGGGTCAGCTGACGGGTGCGGCGAGAGTCTGTGCCATGGCCAGCAGCCCCAGCGAGTGCGCGCCCTTCACCAGGACGACGTCGCCTGCGGTGAGCAGGTCCGTGAGCAGGGCGAGGGCGGCTTCCTTGGTGGCGACGTGTTCGGCGACCCGCAGGCCCGCGCGCACCGCGGCGTCGGTCATGGCCCGGGCGTCCGGGCCGCCGATGGCCACCAGCCGGTCGATGCCGGAGGTGGCCGCGCACTGTCCGACCTCTTCGTGCAGGGCGGTTGACCGTTGGCCAAGTTCGGCCATCTCGCCGAGGACGGCGATCGAGCGGCGGCCCCGGCTCATCTGGGCCAGCGTCTGAAGTGCTGCCTGCATCGACTCCGGGCTGGCGTTGAAGGCGTCGTTGACGACGGTGACGTGGTCGGGCCGCTCGGTGACCTGCATCCGGCCCTCGCTCTGGGGCTCGGCGGTGTTCAGTACCTCCGCGATGGCGTCGAACGGCACGCCCGCGGCCACCGCGAGGGCGGCAGCCGCCAGGGCGTTGGTGACGTGGTGCTCTCCGAGGAGGCGGAGCCCGACGTAGGCGACCTGCCGGTCCACGTGGAGGGTGAACCGTGCCCGTCCCTGTTCGTCGCAGTCGACGCCGGTGGCATGGACGTCGGTGTGCCGGCGGCGGCTGAAGCGGATCACTTTCCCGGTGCAGTGTTCGGCCATGAGGCCGACCCAGGGGTCGTCGTCGTTCAGGACCGCGATGCCGTCGGCGGGCAGTGCCTGGATGATCTCCTGCTTGGCCTCGGCGATGGCCCGCCTGCTGCCGAACTCGCCCACGTGGGCGGAGCCGACGCCGAGGACGGTGCTGATCCGCGGTCGCGCGATGGAGGCGAGGTGGGCGATGTGGCCCTTGCCGCGGGCACCCATCTCCAGGACCAGGAACCGGGTGTCCGTCTCGGCCCGCAGCACGGTCAGGGGCAGTCCGAGCTCGTTGTTGTAGGACCCCTCGGTGGCGAC
This sequence comes from Streptacidiphilus sp. EB103A, assembly GCF_041261405.1. NCBI lineage: Bacteria > Bacillati > Actinomycetota > Actinomycetes > Kitasatosporales > Streptomycetaceae > Streptacidiphilus > Streptacidiphilus sp. EB103A. The sequence continues at coordinate 47,724 of NZ_JBGCAQ010000019.1, forward strand.
GGTGGGGCCCTGGGCGCGCAGGATCTGGGCGAGGAGGTCCTTCGCGCTGGTCTTTCCGACTGATCCGGTAATCCCCACGGTCAGGGCGTCGGAGCGCTCGGCAGTGAAGCGCGCCAGGTCGGTGAGTGCGTTCTGGACGTCGGGCACGATGATGGCGGGGGCTGCGGTCTCTCGGGTGGCCAGGACAGCGGTGGCGCCGTTGGCGAGGGCCTGTTCGGCGAAGTCGTGGCCGTCGGTGCGGGTGCCGGGCAGACAGGCGAACAGGGAACCGGGGCTGATCGTGCGCGAGTCGATGCCGACCGGGCCGGCCAGGACCGCGTCCGGATCGGGGACATGGTGCAGGCGGCCGTGGGCGGCGAGGGCGTACTGGGCGATGGAGTGAGGCAGCACGGTGGTTCGGTCCTTCACTGGCTTCGAGGGAGTGGACGTTGGAGCCGGGGCGGGGCGGGGCGGGGCGAGTCGGGGCGAGTCGGTCAGGTCGGGGCGCTGGGAGGCCGGGGCGCGGGCAGGGACAGGGTGAGGGTCAGGGCGGCGTGGTCGCTCAGGCCTGCTTCACGGGGCTCGTGGAGGTATTCGCAGGTCAGAACGCGGTGGGTGACGTTGGCGCTGACATAGGCATGGTCGAAGCGGTAGCCGTTGCCGCCGTGCCCGAACCAGCTGTGCTCCACGACGCCCGGGTGCAGGGCGCGGAAGGCGTCGACGAGCCCGACCCGCCCGAAGGCGGCGTAGAAGTCGTATTCCCAGGCACCGAACAGTGGGTAGTGGGGCTTGTGGCCGGGTTCCAGGACGTTCATATCTCCGGCCACCACCCACGGGCCGTCGAAGCGGGCCACCAGCGCGGGCAGTGCGGCCGCGACAGCGTCCTGGAACGCCCGCTTGTCGAGGTTGCGGCGCTCCTTGGGGCCGCGCGAGGGCACGTACAGGCCCGCCACCGCGATCCGCTGGCCGCCGAGGTCGACACTGGCGGCCAGCGCCCGGTGCGCCAGGACCTCGATCCCGGTGGGGATCTCGGTCAGCTCACCGATCCGCGAGGCGATCACGGCCCGGTAGGTCGCCTCGTCTGGCGACCGGGAGAGCACCGCGGTGTAGCCGTGCTCGGCCAGCGCGGCCAGCAGGCCCTCTCCACCGGGGCCGTGGCCGACCTCGGTCAGCACCACCACGTCCGCTCCCGGCTGTCCGGCCAGCCAGGCGACCTGCCGTTGGGAGCGTTCCGCGCTGGCGTGCTGGACGTTCCACGTCATCACCCGTCCCACCATGTTCCCCGGTCGCGGCTCAGTACCGGGCGAACGCTGTGCCGCGGCCTCTCGGGGTTCCGCGATCACCGGACACCTCCTGCCGGGCCCGCGCAGGTGTCGGGCGACACGGCGGACACCGACCGGCCGTCCGGTCGTACGCCCGTGCGGACATCTGGGGCTCGACGTTCACCCCAGGGTGCACACCTCACATCAACTCCCTGCCAAGAACGCCGAGCCGTACCCGTTCCACCGGCGCGGTGTGGCAGGGTCGGCGGGTGCCTGTACTGGATTACGCGGTTGTCCGTGACAACCCCCGCCATGCCCATCTGGATGCGGCCGACCTCCGCCGCCTCGCTACCGCTGATCCGCACGAGCAGGCGGTGGCGTTCGCCGCTACCGTGTTGCGCAACCCGACCGTCCGCGGCGTCCTGGAACGCCTGGCCCCGCTGGACCTGCCGCCCTGGTACCTGACGGCCGGTTCCCTGTTCCAGACGGTATGGAACGTCGCGGCCGGCGCACCCGATCTGAACGCCGGGATCCGCGACCACGACCTGTTCTTCTATGAGGGGCAGGACCTGTCCTACGAGGCCGAGGACGTGGTCATCAAGCGGATCATCGGGGCCTGCCAGGGCCTGGGCGCGGACGTCGAGCCGCGCAACGAGGCCCGTGTCCACCTCTGGTACGCCGAGAAGTTCGGCAAGACCATCGAGCCCTACCGCGACCTGCCGCACGCCGTCTCCGGCTTCGCGGCGACCTGCTGCTGCGTGGCGCTGAACCTGAGCGCCGGCGGCGACCTGGAGGTGTACTCCACTCACGGCTTCACCGACCTGTTCACCGGGGTGCTGCGCCCCAACGCGGCTACCGTGGCGCCGAGAGCGGTGTACGAGGACAAGGCTGAGCGGTGGACGCGGGTGTGGCCGCACCTGACCAAGCTTCCCTGGCCCCAGGAACCTGTCGGGGCCGTCATCGGCTGACCCGCTCGGGCGAGAGGGCCGCCTTCTCCTGGCCGGTGGGCTTGCCGGTGCTTTCCTTCTCGTCCAGGAAGACCTCGCCGATGGCGTCGAGGGCGAGTTGGAGCCGGCGGGCGCTGTCACGCACGAAGGCAAGGTCTTCGCCGGTCAGGGGTGAGCCGACGGCGCGCAGGTTGGCGGTGACCTGCCGTGCGCTGCTGAAGCCGACCAGAAGGGCTGCGTTGTCCGCGTGCTGGAGGCAGTACTGCAGGGCGGTGCGGACCAGGTCGGGCTCGTCGGGTCCGAAGCGTTCCCGAAGGGGGGCCAGGCCGTCACGGATCACGGCGAGGGCCTGCGGGGTGAACCAGCGCTTGCGTGACCGGTGATCGCCGGGACCGAAGACCGGAGGCCGGTCGGGGTCGTACTTGCCGGTCAGCAGTCCTTGGGCCAAGGGCTTGTTGATCAGGACACTGGCCCGGTGCTCGGCGGCGAACGCGAACAGGTCCCGATGTCCCTGCGGTGGCCCGGGCGTCAGCGCGTTGAAGCGCACCGCCAGGTACTGCGGCTTGACCTGCCCGAAGAGATAGCGGAACCGGGCCTGCTTGTCCTCGCGCAGCTCCTTGGCGACGGTCACCCGCTCGGTCGCGAAGCGGTGCGGGCCGCGCATGCCGATCGCGCGCACCAGGCCCTGGCGCTGGAAGTCCCGCATCTGCTCCAGGGCACCCTCCAGGTAGCGGTCGCCGGGACCGAAGTCGGCGTTGTGCAGGAAGTAGATGTCCAGCCGATCGGTGCGCAGGTTCTCCAGAGTCGTCTCCAGCTGCCGGCGCATGGCTCCAGGAAGGTAGGCGTGCTCTGCGGTCCCGGTGAAGTACCCCACCTTGCTGGACAGGACGACCGAGTCCCGGGGGACCTGCTCGACCAGTCGGCCGATGATCCGCTCGCTGCGCCCGTGTCCGTACACGTCGGCGGTGTCGAAGAGGTTCGCGCCCAGCGCGTGCGCCGCTTCCAGGCCGCGCAGTGACTCGTCGTCATCCGCGGCGGCCCAGCCCATCGGCAGGCCCAGGTTGCTGTCCGATCCCCCGATGGCCCAGCAGCCGATGCCGATGGGGTTCACCTCGAGTCCGCCGGCCAGTGTCCGCCGGGCGGTTGAGGCCGATGCGTCACTCATTCCGTTCTTCCTTTCTGCGCTTTTCATGTCAAACCCCCACGAAGCTGTCGAGGATGTGGCTAGGGTCGCCTCCGTGACGACACTTCATCCCACAGCCCTGGACCTGGACGCCATCACCGCGAAGCGGTGGGCTGAACCCGAGGACTTCAGCCCCGCTGAGTTCTCCCGCGCGCAGGAGTTCTACGCCTCCATGCGTGTGCACGACGAACGCCTGCACCGGGTCCGAGCCCACGCCGGCGACCTGATCCGACAGTGGACCGGCTTCGAGCCGCGCGACGTCGGCAGCTTCGGCATCGGGCTGAACCTGGAGACCTCGGACCTGGACCTGGGCATCGGCTACCCGGTCGAGCGGCGCGCCGAGCTCATGGAGGCGATGAGCGAGCACGCCCGGTTCCTCGGCGAGCGCAACACCTCCTCCACCACCACCCGACTCGTCTTCGCCTTCGAGCTGGAGGACGTCGAGGTCGACCTCAGCGCCCTGGCGCCCGAGGACTTCACGGTCGCCAATCGGATGCTCGACCAGATCGCGGACACCATGACGCAGCCGGAGCGGATCGCCCACACCTGGGTCAAGCACCTGCTGCGCTCCTCGGGGCGCCTGGAGGACTACGCCGCGTGGAAGCTGGTGACCTACGGCCGGTTCTGCCCGGAGTTCAACTGGGTGCCCATCCCCGAGAAGGCCGGCGACCACTGAGAGCCCGGGAGCTCCACCGCGCCGACTGCGGCGGAGCTGGTCGGCGCGGTCAGGTCCCACAGGGGTCCGCCGCGTTGATCAGCGTCCAACCGGTCGCACCGGCCCATCGCGCGTGTTCGCGCCGCAACGTCCCCGCGTGCCCGGCAGGCAGCCGTGCCCCGACCTCGTCCACGACGGCCGCCATGTGGCCGCGCAGCACCTCGATCCGGTCCTCCAGCAGGACGCGGATCCGCTGGGACAGTCCATCTTCGCCCCCCGCGGGCGGCTGGAGGGGCCATGCCTCGATGGCGGTGATCATGTCGCCGAGCACGGCGTAGGCGGCGTCCTTGAGCACCACCCGCGCGCCGCGGACCGCGCTGCGCGGATCGCCGTCCAGGATCTTCTCCAAGCTCTTGAGGGTGTAGTCCAGGGCGAAGTTGCGATCGACCCACAGCTGCGCCCAGCTGCTGGCGACCCCGATGCGCCAGTCCGCGTACCGGGCATCGACGCGGCCCATGGACGGGCGCGCGGCCCCGGTCAGGCCGGCGGCCTGGGCCTTGCGGGTGTAGGCGGCGCCCAGCAGGCACTCCATGGACACGAGCATGTAGCTGATCGCCGTGTGCAGCGGGCGTCCGGTACTCCACGCGGTCACCGTGGCGGCATCGCGCACGCCCTCCACGACCTGGGCGGGCGTCAGTTCCGGCAGCGGGCGCAGCAGCAGGTCGGTTCGGCCCTGGAATGCGTAGCTCTCCTTGAGCTCCTGCAGCGTCATCAGCGGGTCGAAGGTGATGTAGGTGTAGCGGGTGGGAACGCCCAGCGCGGACAGCGTGCGGATCGCCAGGGCGTTCTGGTCGGCGAGGGTCTCCTTGTTGAATCGCTCGAGGATGCTGTCGACGCCCGACTCCACGCCGAACAGCATCCGGCGCAGGCCCGCGTCGTCCACCAGTCCGCGCCACATGGCGGCCCGCTCCACGTGCCAGGCCTGGTCCCGGTCGGTGCGTACGACTTGGTCGATACGGCAGCTGGACTCCCATTTGAAGCCGGCGTCGTGGACGGCGCCGGCGACGGCCAGGGCGCGTTGGACCGCTCCGTCCTCGCGACCGATGAACTCCTCGTCTACCAGGTAGAGGGTCCGGGAGACGTCGGGGTGGCGGGTGAAGACCTGGTCGAGTTGGCCGAGCATCCACCGCAGCTTGTCCAAGGGGCCTTCTGCCCAGTTGCCCTTGTGGCTGCGCGGGCAGAAGCTGCACGAGTTGGTGCAGCCTCGGCTGGCCTCGAGCTGGGCGACTCCGTGGTGGGCGAACGTGGCGGGCAGCAGGTCGAGTTCGGGAAGGATGTCGGAGGCGGCCTCTCGGGCGGTGGGTTTGGCGGTGCGGCGCGGGGTCAGTGCCAGGGCGCCTCCGCGGGCGGCCCCGTTGTAGCCAAGGGCCGGTATGTCGTGCAGGTCCTCGTCGCCGTGCCACCGGCCGAGCAGGCCCTCGATCGTGGCCTCGCCGCCGCTGCGGGCGATCAGCAGGTGCGGATAGCGGGAGAGCAGCAGGGCCTCGTTGCGCGCTACCAGGCTGCCGCCGACGACGACGGTGGGGGGCTCGGGAAGGGCGAATGCCGCATCCAGGACTTCCACGAGCAGGTCGTGCTGGCCGAAGGTGGCGCCGATGCCCAGGATGTCCGGGGTGGTCGTGGTGATCTGCTTGACCAGGTCCTCCACGGTCGTCCCCAACTGCATGTCCGTCAGCGCCACGGTTCCCAGCAGGGTAGCCCGCGCGGCGCGGGCGACGTCGCTGATCCCCAGGGCAAAGCGGGGCAGGGGGAACGTCTCGGGGTGGTAGAGCGCCGCGAGCAGGACGTCCGGACGCGACAGGCGCAGGAGCGCCTGCTCGTCCATGTCGGCCACAGAGAGCCAGGAGTGCGGGGTATGAGCGGTCAGGTGGGCCGCGGCCCAGGCCGGCCAGCGGCGCGAGTTGTGCGGACGGCCCGACAGGTCGGCCATCACCCAGGTTCCGTCCGGGCGTTCCAGCAGGATCAGTCGCCGGTCCAGTGCCCCGGCGACCCGTACGCGCCCCACTCGCCCGTCGAGGTGCTGCTCGATGCGTGCGCGCAGCGCCTGCGGTGTCACGAGCAGCAGGGCCAGGTCCGCCGGCGGTGCGCCGGCGGCGGGGGCGGCGAGGTCGAGCGTCTGGTGGAGCCGCAGCAGTTCAGCGTGGGTCGCCAGTGTGCCGGTCATGGGGTCGCCCTTCGTCGGAGAGCCGGTCGAGGCGTCGAGTGGTCGGAAGCGGCTGTGCTTGCCTGCGGAACGGTGATCACGGCTTGACCGCGGTGGTGGCGAAGACTGACGAGGTGGTCCGGCGCGCGGCCTCGCCAACGGGGCCGGCCGCCCATTGCTGGTCAGTGGCCGCGTCACCCGGTGGCAGGCCTGCCGTCAGCCCGGTCAGATCAGCCAGGCTGCGCGGGTACCACGGCAGCCCGGCCGTCTGGTACGCCTGGACCAGGGCAGCGGTCCGCTCAGGGGCGTGGTCGGTGATGGCGTGGGTCAGGGACAGGGAGCTGCCGGACGGCAGCCACTGCCACAGCCTGTCGATGACGGCGGCGACGCTTTCGTCGTCCCCGATCCACTCCAGGGCCGCGTGCAGGCGTGCCGCGACGGGGCGGTCCGCGGTGATGTTCCCGGTGACCGCGGGTGAGCCCAGCACGAGGTCGATGTCCGAGATGTCGGCTTGCAGGCAGCCGACCTGGTGCGGCCAGGAGTCCAGGACCGCCCGGGCGTACGCGATTACCATCGGGTCGCTGTCGACGTGCACGATGCGCGCGCCGGTGCGCCCGTTGACCTCCTCGAACGTCTCGTGGATGTTGCTCGGGCGGGAACGGGAGCGCCGGCGGGGACGGTAGGGGAGGGGGTAGCCGCAGCCCAGGTCGAGAAACTGGGTGATGCCGCTCTCTGCTGCCCGTCGCGTAGTAGCCGATCCGAACTTCTTGCGGTCCAGGACTGCCTGGCGCTGAGTCGGGTCCAGCGCCAGCAGTGCCGCCGCCAGGTCGATGTCGACGGGGTAGCCGTCGGTGGTGTAGCCGGCCAGCTGCTGGTCCACGTAGGCCACGTGGGCGTGCTTGGCCCAGCAGTCCTGGTCGTCGGGATGATCCGCGCACCGCCGCCCCACGCCCCCCGAGGGGTCCGCCGGGATCGGGGGACGTTCACCAGGTGAGGTGGCCGCGCTGTCGTCCTGCCGCGCCGTGCCAGCGCCGTCCGGGACCGGAGCCGCTCCGGTCCCGGTTCGTCGTGCGTCCATGGGTAGCTTCACGCCCCTTTTCGAGTGCCGCAGGTCGTGGGGACGACAGCGGTCGTGGCGGATCGGAAGGAGGGCTCCGGCGGCCGGCCGGGGCTGGAGCCCCGGCGCTCAGGGCGCCGTGGCCGGCGAGATCCGGTCGGCGGGTTGGGGCTGCGGGTGGCGCAGGATCTCGGCGAGGGCTTCCGCGTCGAAGCGGCCCAGCACGATGTGGTGGTCGCTCAGGCCGGTCGCGTCGATGACCTCGACGTCGACCAGGGCGGGCAGGAGCAGGGGGCTGGCGTAGATGCGGTCGATCCGCGATCCGGCGCCCTGGGTGTCGCTGCCGTGCACGGTGGGGGTGAGCTTGCGGCCGTGTCCCGGACGCTCGGCGAGGTGCCGGGCGATGTCGTCCAGCGCGATGCGCAGAACCCGGTCGGGGCGGTCGTCCAGGACGAGTGTGCCGTCGGGGGCGAGGTAGGTGCGGTGCGCGAGATGGACCCGGTCAAGAATGGTCGACAGGTCGCGCTGGGCCGGCTCGCCCGGTGCCCCGGCCTGCGGGTCGGAGTTGTGGTCGCCGCCGATGAGTACGGGCAGTTGCACGCTGCGCCGGTCCTCCAGCGGCCACCATTTGTCGGGCCAGCGGGTCGCGTCGCGGGCTTCGAGCAGGCGCTGATCCGCGTTGTTGTAGGCGAGGTGGTAGGAGGCAGCGATCAGGGGCAGCGACTGGGGCCCGGCGGCGCGCAGCCGGAATGCCTGGACTGTGGGCGGCAGCGCCCACATCGGGCCGACGTCGTGCGACCAGCCGCGCAGGGGGTCGAAGGTGAGCGGGTTCGCGTACACGCCGGTGCAGCAGCGCTGGCCGATCCAACCGTCCATGGCCAGAGCGGTCTTGGCGGCCTCGTGCAGTTCCCCGCCGTGGTCCAGGGCGTCCCAGGTCTCCTGCCGCAGCAGCAGGTCCAGGCTCAGGGCGGCCAGGTGGTCGTGCATCTTCTGCCATAACTGGCGGTCGCCCTTGCCGTTGGCCTCGAAGTTGCACGTCGCCACGTTGATCGTCGTCTTCACGGTGTCCTTTCTGAGGGGTGCGCCGGGCGGGTCTGGCCCGGGCCGGCAGTGGTTGGCGGCAGCTGTTCGGCGGTGCCCGGGGCGGTCACGGCGAACCGCCTGCGGCTGGGGGCGGTGACAGAGCACGGCGCAGGCCGAACAGGCTGAACCTGGCGATGATCAGGGCGTGGTCGGATGCCTCACGCACGGCCGCGTCGGCCATGGCCTCGACGCTGAGCAGCGCCGGGGCGAGGTCGGGAGTGCAGTACAGCCGGTCGATGCGCTGGGGACCGCCTTGATCGGTGCGGTGGAGGCTGGCGGTCGCAGCCAGGGCGTGTGGTTGGGCCAGGGTGGTGGCGGCGTAGTGGCCGGTGTCGACGAAGACGTGCTTGCCGCCGGCGAGGATCTCGTCGGGCTGGGTGTCGCTGACCCGGCGGCCCTCCCGTTCGACGGTGCGGTGCTCGTAGTGGGACGCGTCGGTGACCTGGTCCCACTGCGGCAGGGGCACGGACTCGTCCGCGAGCCGGTGGGGGTAGGAGTTGGTGTCGCCCCCGAGGATGGCCGAGCGTCCGGGGGCGCCCAGCACGGTCAGGCGCTTGGCTTCCGAGGAGCGGGTGGCCGGGTCGTGGGAGCACAGGTGGAACGAGGCGAGGGACAGTGGGCGGACGGCTCCCCTGAGCCGGACCACCGGGTTGCAGATCGGGTGCCAGGTGCCGGTGACGTGCTGGAAGTGCGCGAGGGGTTCGAAGAGCTGTGGGTCAATGAACACCCCGGTGGGGTTGTCGCTCTCCGGGGTGCCCGGGGCGAGGAAGGCCAACAGGCCCAGGCGGTTCGCCTCCTGGAACAGGTGGGCCTGTCCGTCACGGTGGGCGTGCGTCAGTTCCTGCCGGAGCACGATCGAGGGCTGGTAGGCGGCCAGGACGTCGTAGGCGTGGTGGCGGCGGTGGTCCTCGCCGCCGTGGTCGTGGCCGTTGTGCTCCACGTTCCAGCACGCGACGGTCACCGTGTCGCCGCGATCGTGCTCCGGAATGGGCAAGACGCTCTCCTGGCTCTCCTGGTTGTCGGTTTCAGGGGTGGTAGTTCAGGCGGCCGGTCCGGGGTGGACCATCGGGGCGCGGTGGCCGTGCGAGACGAAGGAGGGGAACGGGGCCATCTCGGCGACTGGCCCGGCCAGCCGCATCTCGGGGAAGCGCTGGAACAGGGCGGGCAGCGCGGTGACGGCCTCGGCTCGGGCGAGCGGTGCGCCGAGGCAGTGGTGGACGCCGTGGCCGAAGGCCAGGTGCTTGCTCGGTGTGCGGGTAACGTCGAACAGGTGGGCGCTGTCCCCGTGGAACTCGGGATCCCAGCCGACCGCGCCGAAGGTGCCGAGGATCGCCTCGCCCGCCTTGACGGTGGCGCCGCCGGCGTCGATGTCGCTGACGGCGAACCGCAGCGGCAGGTGGGTGATCGACGGGGCCCAGCGCAGCGTCTCCTCGACCACGTTGCTCCAGGGGACCTCGCCCGAGGTGACCTTCGCGAGCTGGTCGGGGTGGTCCAGGAGCGCGACGGCGGCGTTGCCGATCAGGTTGACCGTGGTCTCGTGGCCGGCGCCCAGGATGAGTACCAGGGTGTCGACGAGCTCCTGCTCGCTCAGCCGGTCGTCGTCGGTGTCCCGGGCGGCGATCAGGGTGCTGGTCAGATCCTCTCCAGGGGTTTCCCGTTTGCGGGCCACGAGTCCGGCCAGGGCGGTCTGCGTCCTGGCCAGGACCGTGCCGGCCTGCTCGGGCGCGGTAGTGGTGTCCATGATCACTTCGATGAAGCGGCTGACTTCGGTGCGTTCGGCTTCCTGGAGGCCGAACAGGTCGCAGATGACGCCCATCGGCAGCGGGTGCGCGAACCGGGCCCGCAGGTCGACCGGCTCCCCGGGCGGCACGAGGGACAGGGCGTCGAGCAGGTCGCCGGTGAGCTTGTCGATGGCCGGCTGCATGGCGGCGGTGCGCCGGGCGGTGAACGCCGGCGAGACGAGCTTGCGGAGCCTTCCCAGGTCCGGTCCGTAGGCGGTGAACATGTTCTGCACCCCGGTCCAGTTGTAGGCCCAGTGGGCCTCGGGGTGGCTGGCCAGCCAGCCGCTGCGCCACAGCTCCCAGTGCTGGCGGGGGTCCTTGCTGACGCGGTCGTCACTGAGCAGGGATTTCAGGAGCCGGTGGCGGGTGGGGGCCCAGGCGCGTATCCCGCCGGGCAGCTCGACCAGGACGAGGTCGCCGAGTTCGCGAAGGTGGGCGGCTTCTGCGGGGATGTTGCTGCCGGTCGGGTCGATGACGTGAACGGGTTGCCGGGCCATGCGGGCGTACCTGCCTTTCGAGTGGTCTTCATCGGGGTGAATCGGGCCGGGAGGTGGGCGTAGGCGAGGTGGAACGGGCCGATCCGGGCCTCCAACTGGTCAGGGCTGACGGCCAGTTCCAAGTCGGTGCACCGGCGGATCAACTGCTCGATCGCGGTGGTCGCGATCAGCAGCGCGTCCCGGCGTACCGGGCAGGCGTGCGGCCCGGCGGACCAGGCGAGGTGAGCGCCGGCACCCGAGGGCTGGTCGGCCCCGGGGCCGGCCGGATCGCCGTTCGCGGCGGCGAAGGACACCAGCACCAGGGTCTGGGCGGGGATCGTGGTGCCGTGGAAGGTGACGTCCCGGCGGGCGTAGTGGGCGCCGTAGTTGGCCATCGGCGGCCGGTCCCGCAGGATGCGGGCCACCGCGTGTTCGGTGGCCAGGGCGCCGTTGGAGACGTCGGTGTAGTAGGACGCGTCGCTGAGCATGAGCGCCAGGGTGTTGGCGATCAGATTGGTGGTGGGCTCCTGGCCTGCACCGACGGCGAGCACGATGTTGTGCAGGACCTCCTCCTGGGTCAACTGCTCGGGGTGGTCCATGATCCAAGAGGTGAGGTCCTGGCCTCGGAGTACGGTCTTGGCGCCAATGAGCCGCCCCATGTACTGCTCGAACTCCGCGGTGGCGCGGGCCGCTCCTTCCTCTCCTTCCATCAGGCCAGCCAGGGCTGCCACGAGCCGGGGGGCGTCCGCATCGGGCTGACCGAAGAGGCGGTTGAAGACGTAGGAAGGCAGTGGGCGGGAGAAGCCGCTGATCAGGTCGACCTTGCCGGTCCCGGCGAACTGGTCGATCAGGCCGTCGGCGACCTCCCGGACCAGGTCGCGCAGGTGGTGGGGTTCGACCAGGCTGAAGCAGTCGTTGATGACCCGCCGGTAGCGCTGCTGCACGGGCCCGTCGGTGAACAGGGGGTTGGGCCTGGGGCCGAGCATGCCCAGGACGGGGGAGTCTTGCGGCATGCTCTGGGCCCAGGTGGTCGGGTCCTTCGTCCAGGTGGTTGTGTCGCGCAGGAGGTCGAGGGCCGCCCACCAGCCGATGACCAGGTGTCCGAAGACGCCGGGGGCGATCTCAACCGGGGCGACCGGACCGCAGTTCTCGCGCATATGCGCGTAGTAGGCCTGCTGGTTCTGGGCGAAGTGCGGCGTGAACAGCTGGTAGGCGCTGGGGAGGGTCAGGGCTTGTGTCACGAGGCGGCTTCCAGGCGGGAGCGGGACAGGGCGTGGCGGACCAGGGCGATCAGGGCGTCGACGGAGGAGCGGAAGTCGAGGGCGTTGCACAGCACCAGGGGCGTCGTTGGGTGCAGGTCCAGGTGGTCGCGCAGCGTCTCCTCGGAGACTTCGGGGGATTCGGGGAACTGGTTGACGGCCACGCAGTACGGCAGACCGCTGCGCTCGACCAGGTCCAGGGCGGCGAAGCTGTCGTCCAGGCGGCGGACGTCGAGCAGGACCAGGACGCCGTGCGCGCCCGTGGACAGGTCCTGCCAGGCGTCCTTGAACCGGTCCTGTCCCGGTGAGCCGAACAGGTACAGGACCATGTCGCCCGGGGGCAGGGTCAGTCGGCCGAAGTCCATGAAGACGGTCGTCGTGGTCTTCTGCGGGGTGAACTGCAGGTTGTCCACGGCCGCGCTCGCGACGGTCATCACCTCGTCGGTCGTCACTGACCTGAGTTCGGTGACGGTGGTGACCATCGTGGTCTTGCCCACGCCCAGGCCGCCGACGACCACCAGCTTGACCAGGTACCGGGCCTCCTCGCTGAGGTAGGCCGGGCTACTGGACGGGCTCTCGGTCACGGGCCTTGATGAGTCCATCGAGCAGTCTCTCCAGGAGGTCGACGGGAGGAAGGGCAGCGGGCGGAATGGCCTCGATCAGGCTCTGGTCGAGCAGGTCGCCGGCCAGCACCCGCAGCACGGACACCGGCAGTCGCAGGTGGGCGGCTGCGTCGGCGAGCGTCAGCGTGCCGCCGGCCAGCAGGTCCAGCAGCCGGTGATGCGGTGGGTCCAGTCCGCGTGGGACGTAGTTCCCGCTGCGCAGCAGCCGCGTCAGCTGGTCGAAGGTGTTGCGGTGGGTGGAGCTGCGGCCCTGCGTGGCCAGGTACGCGGGCACGGTCCGCGGGGCCTGCCGCCGCAAGGTCATGGCTGGGCGCTCCGGTGGTCGGCACCCACGCCCTTGCCGACCGACCCGAGGAGCTTGAGCATCGAGAACGCCACATTGCCCAGGTTGGCGTCGGCCTCGGTCAGCGCGATCAGGCTGGTGTGCTCGCCGGCGTCCATCAGCATCAGGTAGCCCAGGTTCGTCTCGACGATGATCTGCTTGACCTCCAGCGGCCCGACCTCGGCCGGGATCATCGCGCCGGCTGTGGCCTTCGCGCAGCTGTGCAGTCCCGAGCCCACGCTCGCCACACTGTCCTGGGTGTCGATGTTCATGGAGGAGTCCGCGCCGGCTCGGATGCCGTCATCGGTGATGAACAGCGCGCGCACGATGCTCTGGTCCATTTGGCGCAGGCGCTCGGCCCACGCGGAGTGGTCGGGCCGGTTCCTGGTGAACGGGTTCTGGGTCATGACGGGCTGCCTCCATACGGTGCGGTCGAAGCGCTTTCATCGGTGTTCCCTCGGCCCTGCCGGGTGGCCTGCTGAAGGTGCGCGTACCGGTCCCGAACCTGCTCGGGGCTGCGGGGCTGCGGTGTGGGGCCGGACGTCGGGCCGGGGGCGGGGTCTGGCTGCTGCCGACTGCGGCGCGGTAGTCCGGCGGCGGTACTCGGGGGATCCAGGACGGACTGCGGTGTCACCACGTGCGCCTGTTCGCGCAGCAGGCCAACCGGGAGCGCTGCTGCGGCCGAGACGGGGTGCTGGGGGCTGATTTGTACGAGGAGGTCGTTGGGGATGTGGACGGCCGCGTGCACGCCGCCGTACTGGGACACCGACATCTGGAGCGTGATGGGGAACTCGCGCAGGAGGCGGCCGATTCCGGCGAAGCCCAGGCGCGGCGGGGAGCCGAGCTCGGTGAGCAGGACCCGCCAGCGTTCGGATACCGCCTTCGCGACGAAGGCCTGGTCCTCGGGATGCATGCCGGGTCCTGCGTCGTCGATGATGACCAGGGCGCCGGTGGCGGTCTGGTGGATCTCGACGGAGACCGGCACGGTGCCGGTGGAGAAGAAGGTGGCGTTCGCCATCAGCTCGGCCAGGATCACTGCCACGGGCTCTGCGGCGTGCGCGGCCACACCCAGCCGCTGTCGGGCGTCGAGGTTGTTCACCGGTTTGATCAACTGGTAGGCGTCCAAGCGGGCTTGTGCTCCCGCGACGAGGTCTTCCAGGTGGGTGTCCATCAGGGACAGGCCGGTGGTGTCCCCACAGACGATCGCCAGCAGCTGCCACAAGCGCTTGATGCGTTCGTTGAGGTGGTCGAGGTCGAGCAGGGTCTGCAGGACATCCGGGTCCTCGAAGTCGTTCTGGGCCTGGATGAGGATCTTCTGGATCTGCTGGGAGAGCGTGCGGGCGCCGGCCGCGGTGCCGCGCAGGATGTCCTGGGCTGCCTCGTCCACGCGGATCCGCTCGTTGACCACAGCGCTGCCGACCTGGTCCAGTACGGCACGGTGCTGCAGGTCCAGGTCACTGTCTGCGAACTGGTGGTGCAGCAGCGGCGGGACCGGGACGTGCGGGTGGGCCAGTTGGGAGATGCGGGCCGGCAGCCTGGTGGTCACCAGGTGCCGGTTCTCCTCGGCGACGGCCGTCAACGTGGCCAGCCGCGAGGCCGCCTCGGTGTTGGCCGCCGACAGTTGGTCGGTGAGCGATCGTGCGTCAGCCTCCGCCGTGCTGCGTGCGCGTTCGGCGCGCGCTGCACGCCGTCGTGCAGTGATCAGCCATGGCACGGTGACCAGAGACCCGGCGGTGCCTGCGGTCAGCGCGACGCCGAGTGCGTCGGGTATCAGCATGGTTGGACGTCCTGGTGAGAGTGGGGACGGTTGCCGGGGCGGACCCGTACTCGGTGGGGGACAGCGAGTCGATCCGTCCCCGGCAACCGGTCTGGAGGCGCAGTTGACCGGGCGAGCGCGCGGCCATCCGCAGGGGGGTCGTGCTGGTTGGCGTGGGAGAGGAGCCGGAGCGGTGGAAGCTCAGCGGGTCGCCGACCCGCGTGTGCCGCCTCTCCGAGATTCCCACGCGGATGAGGCAGTACCAGACGGTCACGAGAAGTCCTGCTGCCGAGCTGCTCAGTTGCCTGCGGGCTCCCGGAGAGGATGGTCATGCCGCGTACCGCCCTCGAGAGCGGGTAACGGCCAGGGTGTGGTGAAGAGCCGCCCCGTCAGTTGTGGCGTACTCCTGGCCGTAGGGGGCGATCCACAGCAGTTGGCAGTGCCCGTAAACGGGACCGCCCGGTTCGCAGACCGCCCGGCCGACCTGGCCCAGGGTCTGTGGGGCGTGCCAGCGCCGGGCGGTCCCGCGCTCGACAGCGATGTGCGCGAGGGAGTGGGTCAGGCAGCAGCGGACCGGTCCCACGCGCTGCTGACCCTGGCGCAGCGCCTCGCTCGCGCGGATGCCCAGGGCCAGGCCGGTCTGGATGACGTCGCCGGAACCGGCACCCGGGTAGGCCGATACTTGCGAGTACTCACGGCCGAATCGCACGCTCCACGGCAACCGCGTGTCAGCGGAGGTCATCACGCACTCCAATGCAGGGGCTCGAAGGTAGGGGAGGTGATCGCTCATGGCTTCCGACCGATGGCGGCCCAGTACTCCGAATCGCCGGCAGGTTCGGGTGCCTTGTCGTCGCCGCTGAGCCAGTCGGATGTCGGCTGCCAGCCGGGCCCGACCAGATCCAGGCCCGCGAGATACCCGCGGACAGCCGACAGGGTGACCGTCTGCAAACGGAGTCCGGCCTCTCGATAGGCCTCGCTGCCGAGTCCCCACCCATGGGTCGGCCCCTCGGAGAGCGGGTGGCTGACAGCCAGGTAGCTTCCGGGCGCCAGCGCGGAGACCAGGGCGGCGATCTGGGCCTGTGCGGCGACCAGATCCGGGGCGTACTGGAGGAAGCCGCAGGCCAGCACCGCCACGGGCCGGGAAAGGTCCAGAACTGACTGCACAGCCAGCAGTTGGAGTAGGTCGGCGTAGCAAAAGGCTGCCGCGAGCGTGAGATGGGTCAGCTCCCCCTCGGGGCTGCCCACGTCCAAAGCCCGTCCGTGGACCATCACGGTCGGCTCGGCGTCCGCGTAGACCACTCGCGCGGTGGGGGCGGCCTGCTGGGCGACCACGTGCGTGTGCTCGCTGTCGGGGAACCCCGCGCCCAGGTCAAGGAACTGGAGCACGCCTTCCTCGCCGACCAGGCGGGCCACCGTCCGCGAGCGCCACCTCCGGTTGCCCTGCTCGGCATGGCGCAGGTTCGGAACGGTCGCGATGAGCGCTTCCGCCAGCGTCCGCTCGGCCGCGAAGTGGTCCTTGCCGCCGAGGAGATAGTTCTGCACCCCAGCGGGGCGCACGCTGCCGCGCTGCAACGCGAGCGGGTTGTGCTGTTCGGCGAGCACGGGCGGCCTTTCTACACACGGTCGGAAAACGCTGGCTGGCGAACGGCGCGGGAACAGCACCCGGCACGGGGCCAGGAATCGGCCCCGCGACCGTGGATCCGTCGAAGTGCACCGACCCGTTCGCACGAAGACCAGCCTGGCTGGCGAAATCCGGCGTCGACATGCCGTCCCACTGCCGTTTCACTGCCGTATCTCGGCGTTCCTTGACCGCATGCGGGATCGAAACTCAGGGACCTGAATCGAAGAGGGACACATCGCCGCTGATCAGAGGCCCTTCGCGGCTCTGCTGCCTCTCGGTGCGGCCGGTCGCGCCGACGACGGCATCCGGCCGCGGCCATAACTACTTCTCGCCAGGGGTTGACAACCCCGCAACCCGCTTGGCGGACGTGCGACAAGTCATCGGACGGCCGCGCGCTGCCGCTGCGTATCCGCATACGGCAGTGAAACGGCAGTGGGACGGCATACCCACGCCGAGCGCCGCGCACAAGGCTGAGTGGCCCGTACCCCGTCCGGCGTGGACGGTGGACGCAGCTTGGAGTGTGACCGCTCATGGGAAAGATCGTCTTGTTCGCCGGCGTGGACCCGCTGGCCACCGGTGAGTCCGACTACGCCTGGCACCCGCTGTCGGTCCTGACCGTGGGCACCGCTCTCAAGGCCGCCGGCCACGAACCGGTGGTGATCGACTGCCAGATCGACGCGGGCTGGCGCCAGCGCCTTCGAGAGCAGGCCCAGGGAGCCTTGTACGTCGGAGTGACCTGTATGACCGGGCCCAGCATCGGCAACGTGCTGGAGGCCATCGACATCGTGCGCGCGCACGCCATCGGCGTGCCGGTGGTCTGGGGCGGCTACCACGCCTCGCTCGCGTACGGAGGCATCGTTGGCGAGGGCCTGGCAGAGGTCGTGGTCCGTGGTCCCGGCGAGGCCGCCGCGGTCGCCCTGGCCGAACTGGCCCAGAGCGGCGGGAGCCTGACCGATACCCAGGCCCTGGGGAGGATCCCCAACCTCGCGTTCA
Source organism: Streptacidiphilus sp. EB103A (assembly GCF_041261405.1). Taxonomy (NCBI): domain Bacteria; kingdom Bacillati; phylum Actinomycetota; class Actinomycetes; order Kitasatosporales; family Streptomycetaceae; genus Streptacidiphilus; species Streptacidiphilus sp. EB103A. The sequence continues at coordinate 64,924 of NZ_JBGCAQ010000019.1, forward strand.
CCGACGGCCGCAGCGAACTCAGGGGCACCGGGCTGCGCCCGCGGGTGCTGACCACCGCCTACGGATTCGCCGTCGACCCGGACACGCTTCCCGCCACCGACTACAGCCTGGTGCCCGTCGAGGCGTACTACACCGAGGAGGTCCGCGACCTGTCCTACATCTCCTCGTTCGGATGCCCGCATCCGTGCACGTTCTGCAGCGAGCCGCAGACCAGCCTGCGGCGCTGGAAGGCGCTGGGCGCCGAGCGAGTGGTCACCGAACTCGAGGCCCTGTGGAAGCGGTACACCCCGGACCAGATCAGCCTGCTCGACCCGAACTTCTCCACCAACACCGCCCGGGTGATCGAGATCGTGGAGCTGATGGAGCGGCGCGGCCTGTGCATCCAGCTGCGGGCGAACATGCGCGCCAAGGACGTCGTGGCGCTGGCCCGGCACATCGACCTGGCCCGGCTGCGCGACGTGGGCTTTTCGGCGATCTTCGTCGGATGCGAATCGGGCTCGGACCGGATGCTGAAGCTGATGCGGAAGCAGGCGACCGTCAAGGACACCGTCGACGGGTGCCGGATGCTCTCGGCCGCGGGCATCGTCCAGCTCACCAGCTGGATCCACGACCTTCCTGAGGAGAGCGAGGAGGACAGCGCCCTGACCCTGCGTCTGCTCCAGGACCTGGCCCGGCTTCCGCACAACCAGCAGAAGCACCACTTCTTCACGCCGTTCCCGGCGACCGAGATGTACGAGGCCCTGTTCGGCGCGACCGAGGACGACGGTCGGACCCAGCGGCAGTGGGCGCAGAGCGACACCTACGCGGCAAGCCCGCTGTGGGCCGGCCGCCCGGACTTCCGCCGGCGCGTCCTGGAAGAACTCGAAGACCTCCAGCGGGAGCATCCCGCTGTCCTGGTCCGGTCACTGCCACGGCTCGCGGCCCACTGAGTGACCGCCCCAACTCCGCTGGCGTTACGTAAAAGTGACGGTACGACGGCTTCGAACATGAATTCGCCCGGGCTGAGCAGGGCAATCACCGAACCGCGGCGTGCCGGACTTGGCGGCGGGCACCTCGCACCCCTACGGTAAGGCCACTACATGTAGTGGCCTTACCGCCATTCAGTACCACAGCTTGTGGTGCTTGCTTCTGTCTGCCCTACTTGACCCTGATGAGGACCTTTCGATGGTGGAACGTTCCGTAAGCAGCCCGGCGCGTGCGGTCGACCAGGCGCCGGTGGTGCCGCGGCCCTTCCGGCGGCCACCGCGCCGACTGCACTCGCTCACCCAGTCCTTCAACGTCGGGGAGGGGAAGGGATATCTGACGGTCTCCTGCACCGACGCGGGTGCCCCGGTCGAGGTCATGGTGCGGATGGCCAAGCAGGGATCGACGCTGGCGGGGATGATGGACGCCTTCTCGACGACCATCACCCGCGGACTCCAGCACGGCGTCCCCTTGGATGTCTTCGTCAGCGAGTACGTGAACATGCGCTTCGAGCCGGCCGGGATGACCAACGACCCCGAGATCCGTCAGGTCAGCTCGGTGATGGACTACGTGGGCCGCCGCCTGGCCATGGACTACCTGCCCTACGAGGTACGCGCCGGCCTGGGCGTGCTCACCGCGGAGGAGCGCAAGGCCAAGGAGGCGCTGGACGGCGCGGGCGACGTGGTGTGGCAGCACATGATCGGACTGGCGATGTCCGCCCCTCCGGCCGTGCGCTGACCTTCGCCGTGCGCGGGGTCGGTCCTGGAGCAGGCTCCAGGATCGACCCCAACTGCTGGGCGCTCAGTCCGCTGCCCAGCGCGTCGCCAGGTTCAGCGCCGAGGCCACGTCCGGAACCATGGCCACCTCGGGCAGCATGTCGAACGAGCAGGACGGCTCGCCGACGTAGACCACTGGCACCTGGTGCGCCAGAGCACAGCCGATCTCGGTACTGAGCCCCGCGCTGCGGCGGGTCATGCCGAACCCGATGAGGATCTTCGAGCGTGCGACATCGGCCAGGCACAGGCGTGCGGCGAGCCGGTTGAGCGCTATCCCGGAGTCGTACCCGCAGCTGGCCCGGGTCAGCGGGTCCAAGTCCAGCCATCGGGCGCTGGAGTACAGCGGCTGCGGCAGGCTGGCGCGCAGGCGCAGGATCTCGTTGCGGTGCCGCAAGGTGGCGGCCAGGTAGACCGGGACGGTGCCCGCGGGCAGCGGCTCGAAGGGCAGCGCGTAGCCGGGGTGCTGGGGGCGGGACTCGTCGGCCCGACGGTGTGGGCGGTAGGGGTTGACAGTGGTCGAGCGCCCCGCACCGTAGGGAGTGATAGGGCTGAAGGCGTGGGCCAGGTCCTGGGCGAGCGTGGGCATGCCGATGATGCGACGCCGCTCGTCGACGTCGGCGGTGGACCCGTCCAGCGGATACAGGAAGCGCGGCTCCTCGTCGCGGACCAGGACGAAGGTGCCGTAGCGCTGGGGCTTGCCGGCCAGGGACTGGATCCGGTCAGCGAGCAGGGCTACATGCCGCGGGTCGGTGCGGCCGGAGGCGACGGCCCGGGTGGCCTCGGCGAGGAGTTCGGTGCGGGCCTCGCCGCCGGTGTCCGCATGCTGCATCAGCAGCCAGACCGCGTCCACGACGCTTTGGTCCTCGCGGTCGTTCCTGGGCCAACCCCAGCGGGCCACGGTTTCGATGACGTCGCCGGTGGCGCGGCTCGAGTAAGCCAGGTAGGCGGACAGGGCCGGGGTGGAGTCGGCGAGTTCGGGGGCCAGCACGGGCAGGAGGGTCAGCGGCTGGGGCCAGTCCGGGTAGCCGAGGGCCTTGCTGATGGTCTCGTCCAGGGCCGGATCGGTGAACAGCGACGCGAGAGCGCCTTCGAGCAGGTGCTGCTCGTGCTCGGCGACCGAGACCAGGTGGGCGAAGGCGTCGGAACGGGTGTCGGCGGCGATGGCGGAGTCCTTGGCGGGAGATGGGGCGGGGGCAATGGTGAGCTGGGCGCGGGCCGCGGCGAGGTCCAGCTTGCCCGCCGCGGTGCGCGGCACCCGGTCGACCCGCACGAGCGTGCGGGGGATCTTGAACGGGGCCAGCTCGCGTTCCAGGTGCGCGCGCAGGTCCGGTTCAGGGACACCGGGGTCCAGTTCGACCAGTGCCGCCAGGGTGTGCCCGAGCACCGGGTGCGACTGCGGCAGGACTGCCGCGTCCAGCACGGCGGCGTGCTCCAGGAGGGCCTGGGCTACCTCGGGGGCATAGACCTTCTCTCCGCCGATGTTCACGCAGTCGCTGTCGCGTCCCAGCAGGAGAACCTGGCGCAGGTCGAGCAGACGGACGTGGTCGCCGGACAGCAGATACCGCTCGGCGCCGTTGTCGGTGAAGCGGTGGGCAGGCAGCTCTCCGGCGGGGTGCACACCCAGCGGGTGGGGACCCGCGACCGCCAACTGCCCGATCTGCCCGACCCGGGCACGGGCCCCGTCGTCCAGCAGGACTAGGGCGCGGGGCCCCAGGGTGAACGTTCCTGTGGCCGGGACCTGTCCTGCGACGGCGGTGCTGGCGCCAAGGCCGGTGGCCTCGGTCGCGCCCAGGGTCTCCACCAGACAGACCGCCGGCAGATGGGTGAGCAGCTGCTCCTTGACGCTCGCGCTCCAGGTCGCGCCCGAGGAGGTGATGGTGGTCAGCGAACGCAGGTCCCACCGGGTGGGGTGCCGTTCCAGGCTGCGTGCCAGCGGGCGGGCCATCGGGTCGCCGACGATGGCCAGGGTGTCGGGGCGGCGATGTTCGACGGCTCGCCAGACCGCGCCGGTGCTGAGCACGGGCATGGTGATCACGCACCCGCCGGCGCTCAGTGCTCCCAGGGCTCGGGTCTGACCCGAGCCGTGCATCAGGGGGCTGGCCAGCAGCAGGCGGGCGTCGGCGACCGGGACGGGCCCAACGGCGGGCAGGTGCCCCTCCAGGCGCGGCAGCCAGGGGTTGTTGGTGGTCAGGTTGGCGGTCATGTCGCCCACCCGCCAGCGCAGTGCGGCGGGGCGCCCGGTGGTGCCGCCGGTGGACTTGATGAAGACGTCGTCGGGCCCCGACAGCAGCGGGTCGTGCCCGGGGGCCGGGCCCTGCAGGATTTCCGCGAGCGGATCGGCCCAGGCGGCGCCATCGGCACCCACGCTCATCCACTGCGCATCGGGCAGATGCCGGTGGGCCGCGGCGGCGGCGTCGTGGTGCTCGGTCGCGTAGACGATGGCCGCTGGTGCGAGGAGTTGAAGCAGCTGCGTCAGTTCCGGTCCGGTGTAGCGGTAGTTGACAGCGGCCGGCACCAGGCCGATCCGCAGGCAGGCGGCCAGGCAGATCAGGTGCTCGGGCCGGTTGGGCAGCGCCAGGGCGACGACGTCGCCCCGCTGGAGGCCGCTGCTGCGCCAGTGCTGGGCGAGGGTGGCGGCCTGCGCGTCGAAGCGTCGCCAGGTCCACGTCAGCTCGGCGTGGATCAGGGCGGGGCGGTCCGGGTGATCGGTGGCGATGCGCCGCCACAGGGACGCGAAGTCCAGCTCGGGCGCCTGTTCGGTCACCTTGTCACCGCCGGCTGGGGCTGTACGGCGCCGACGCGGGGCAGCGGCAGGAGGTCGTCGACGGTGGCCCGCATCTGCTCCGGGAAGGGGTGGCGCTGCCAGTCCCATGCGGTGTCCTCGATGCGCGGATCCAAGGCGGCGACGACCTCCCGAAGGCGCAGCCGCGGTTCGGCGTCGTTGGGGACCGGGTAGCACGTCAGTTCCCCGCTCTGGTCCTGCACGGCGATGTAGGAGGCATCTGCGGTTCGAGGAAGCCCGGTCAGGCCGGTGATCTCGTAGCCCTCGAGTCGGTCCTGCAGCCAGTGGGCCAGGTCGGCGGTGGTGGGCAGCATATGCAGGTGCCCGTGGGCGATACGTCGGCCCCGGGGGAGGTTGAGGCCGTACTCGAAGGCGAGGATCGGGCGCCGGTAGGCGAAGTGGAGCCGGTCGGCAACTTCGCGGCTCAGGTGCTCCACCCCCATCAGCTCCTCGTCGCTGAGCAGGCCCAGGGAGGGGACGTGACGGGTGGGAACCACCAGGAGGTAGCCGGGAGTGAACGCTCCGATGGTCGGCACCGCCGTGGCGTGGCGACTGGAGGTGACGATCCGCTGCTGCCCGGAGTGCAGGTGGCGCTGCAGTGAGCAGTCCCGGACGGCGGGGTCGATGGCCTGGCACAGCTCACAGACAGGCATGTCCTTCTCGCAGGGGGTCGCAGGAATCGGGGAGTTGAAGCGCAGTCACGTCGTAGTGGTACGGGCGCTGCGGTGCGGTCAGCCGGCTCGCGCACCAGCGCCGCAGGTCCGCAGCGGTGAGGGCGGGCGTGCGGGCGGTCACCGATGCCGTGAGTAAAGCGCCGAAGCGCCGGTCGGCACGTACGGCGACGGTGGCGTGGTGGACGTCGGGATGGGCGGCGAGAGTCTCGCGAGTGGTGGCCAGGGCCACCTTGACGCCGGCGACGATGGCCCGCCCGGGCACCTCGACATCGGTGAGAACCAGGTTCCCCGCCGCGGTCAGACGGCCTCGATCCCCGCTGGACTGCCAGTGGCGGGCGCGCGGGCACGGTTGGTCGGCGAAGTGCGTGACCAAGCCGGCACTGCTGCGCCCCTGGATCACACCGTCGGTGCCCGGAGGCACGGGCCAGCCGGCGTCGTCGACAATGCGCAGGTCCGCGCCCGGGATCGGAGCTCCGCCGTGGGCGGCCCGGTGATAGCGGGTAAGGGTGCCGTCGTAGGCGGTAGTGCCGTAGTACTCGGCGACGCGCTCGGGGCCCAGCGACTGGGCGAGGCGTTCGCTCAGGTCCGGCGGGCAGGGGGCAGAGGAGTGGACGAGGTGCCGCAGTGAGGCGCAGTCGTCTGTCAGTTGCTGCGCCGTGCCGCTGTCCCATACCTGCTGGAGCTGGGTGGGGACCAGGAACGCCCAGTCGGGTCGGTGCTCGCGTGCAGCCTGGCGCCACCGGGAGGGGTTGAAGCGGGGAAGCAGCACTACGGTTCCGCCCAGGAGCAGTTGCCGCAGGGCGAATTCCAGGGGGCCGTTGAGGTGAAGCGGGGAGGCGATCAGGGCGCAGCCGCCGGGGAGCATGCCCAGGGCGCGGGCTTTGCGGGGAACCGTTGGGGACTCGCCGTGGGTGACCAGCAGGCGCTGGCGGCCGGCGTCGATGCTGAAGACGGCCTTCCAGGGGCGGCAGCCGCTGTCGAGGGTCAGGTCAAGCCCCCGGGTGACGGCCTGGAGTGCCTCCTTGGAGGTGTACGGCGGCACCGCGATCGGGGTGTGGCCGGCCATGAGCGCCGCGCACACCTGGGCCAGGAACACCGCGGTGTTCGCTGCGGGCAGGGCCCACGCGGTGGCTGCGCTACCGGCCTCCCGGGCGCGGGCCTGTTCGGCTGCCCGGGCGAACAGGGCGCCGAACGTGGTGACGCCGTCGTGGTCGATGACGGCCGGGGTCTCGCGGCGCTGGCGGGCAAGACGGTGCAGCTGGCCCACGACCTGCTGGCGCCACTGAACAGGCGGCGTTGAGGGGGTCATCGGTGCGTCAGGGGGTCGGCGGCGGGGTCCGGCCAGGTGGCGGCGAGCTCGGCCTGCTGCTCGTCGGTCAGCCAGCCGAAGCGCAGGTACTCGTCCACCGCCGCCTCTCTGCGGCCGTTGTAGTGGGGGAAGGTGATCCACGCGCGCAGCAGGTGCCGGGGGTCGGCCGGGAGCGGCGGGTCCGTGTAGGCGGTGCGCGAGTGCAGGACGACGTGGTTGTTGACCACCTGCAGGTCGCCCGGCTGCAGTTCCATGTCGATGGAAGTCTCGTCCGCCAGCTCCTCCAGCAGGTCGAAGGCGGCTATCGCGGCGGCGGTCAGGGGAACTCCGGTGACCTGCGGGGTCTCGCGAAGCGTGTGGGGGACGTAGCGGGTGCTGAAGCGTCCCCGGTGCACGGAGAAGACCGGGGAGACGAACGTCGGGGGCAGACCGGGGACGTTGCCGCCAGCCATGTGGAAGTGGAAGGGGTGGTACAGCTCGGCGGTCCATTGCGGGGAGCAGCGCAGCATCAGGTTGTGCACCGTGCCGGCGGAGGCGATCCGCGACAGACCGCCCTGGGCGGCGGCCGTGCGACACAGCAGGACAGCGGCATCGGCGCCATCGGTGTGGAAGTAGAGGCGGTCGGTGGTCTGGTGCCCACGTACCGTGGCGTCGCCCAGTCGCTGGCCGGTGGCGCGGACGTCGCGGATGAGCTGGCCGGTGCGTGACTGGGTGGCGGCCGTACCCAGGTGGGCGGCCAGGCCGCGCAGCACGACGGCGTTCTGGCGTTCGGTCAGCCGGGTGACCGGCAGTCCGCGCAAGACCGCGAAGCCGCGCCCGTCCGCGACATCAGCGGCCATGGCCCGCAGTTGCTCGGCGAGCCGGCCTAGGGGGAAGTCGTCGGTGGTGATGTGCCGGTCAGTGGCCAGGTCGCGGCCGCGCAGGCGGTCCTGGGCGACGGTGAGGGCATCGATGACCTCGATGATCTCCTCACGGCTCAGGGTGTAGGTCCAGGCGTCGGGCGTGAAGGTGGTCTTGTCCCACAGCGGCGCGTGGTCGGCGGTCAGAGGAGCGAGTTGCGTTGGTACGGCTGAGCGCATCGGGGGTCCTTGGGGCCGGTGTTCAGACGGAGGCGTGGAGGGCGGCGGCGATGGCGTCGCCGGCGAGCCACCCGGATTCGGCGGCGCCGATGATCCCGCCGGTCAGTCCCGGGCCGTCGCCGACCAGGTACAGCCCGGGGCGGCCGGGGGACTGCATGGTGTCGGTCACCTCGAAGCGGTCGGACCAACGTTCGACTGCGGGTCCGTACAGGAGGTTGCGCTCACGCAGGACCTGCGGGCACAGCCCGGCCAGGCGGCGCAGGTAGTCGCGCAGCAGGGCGGTGACCTGCAGCGGGAAGATCTCGGCCAGGTTCCCGGTGACCGCGTCGGGGATGCTGGGGCGGAACCCGTCGGCTGCCTGTTCGACGGTGCCGCCGGTCGGCACTCCGGCCAGGAAGTCGCCGAGGGTCTGGGCCATGACCCGGCCGCCGCACACCTCGTTGGTCCGGGCGACCAGGTCGCGAACCTGCTCAGCGGAAAGCGGGACGTCGACGCCCGCGGTGGCCAGGACCGCGGTGTTGGAGCGGTCCTGGCCGTGCTCGCTGGTCGAGTGGCCACCGACCAGGGTCAGTTCCCGATAGGCGGCGGGCACCACGTCGCCCCCGAAGCACACGCAGTGGGTCCGCACCTCGGCGCCGCCGGGTCCCGCCTTCCAGATCACCTTCGGGTCGGTGGCCACCGCCAGCAGCGGGTCCAGGAACCCGCGCGGCCCCTCCAACCGGAAGCCGAGCTTGGGCTGGGCCGCGGAGCGGGGCAGGTCCAGACGCGTCCCCAGCTCACGCAGCCAGGTCGCACCGACCTTGCCCGGGGCCAGGACGATGTTGTCGGCGTACACCGGCAGCGGCTCGGGCCAGGCCGTTCCGAGGACCCACGCCTCCCACCGGTGCCCGGGTGCCGCCGAAGGGCGCACGTCGGTGCACCGGTGTCCGCACAGGACGGTCGCGGCCTGCTCGACCCGCCGACGCAGCCGGGAGGTCATGCGCATCAGCTGGTCGCTGCCGATGTGCCGCACGGGGTAGTGCAGATAGTCCAGCCCGTGGGCGGCCGCCAGGCCGGCGAACCGCTCCGCCGTGGTCGGGTCGGCACCCTGGAGCGGAGCGTCCTCGCCCCCGCGGAACAGTTGGTCGATGGCGTTCTGGCGCGCCTCGACCTCGTCCGGCGGGAACCGGTGCGCCACGGTGGAGCCGATGCGGTGGGACAGGCACAGCTTGCCGTCGGAGAACAGGCCCGCGCCCCCGAAGCCGGAGGTGATGTTCTGCCGCTCGTCCCCGCCGCCGTCCCGCACCGCTATCCGGTCCTCGATGTCGGCGCCCTGGTCCAGGACCACGACGCCGCCGGACGGTGCGCCCGCCCGGATGGCGGCCAGCAGGCCGCCCGGGCCCGCACCGATCACCAGGGTGTGACAGCGGACGGGATCGGGCCGGGTCGTTGATGCGCCGGTGGTGTGCACGGTGATGATGCCTCCGTCAGGGCCGGTGGGGCAGCGGTCCGCAGGACCGCTGGCTACGGTCCGCAGGCGGGTGCTCGGAGCTGCCCGCCTGCGGACCGGTTGATCTCAACGGTGGCGTCCACAGCTCGGCGCGGGTATGCCGTCCCACTGCCGTTTCACTGCCGTATCCCTCACCGGCCTCCCGCGCCAGACAGCCCGGAATGTTCCGGTTTCGTCGCATTCTCAGTCCGCCGATGGTGGATGGTCCGCCGCCGATACGGCAGTGAAACGGCAGTGGGACGGCATACCGACGCCGGTCGCGTCCGGGCACCGTGGAAGTGGGCCGCGACGGCCCTCACCGGTGGCGTCCGCGCCTCGGTGACCACCGCGGCACCACCGGAGGACACGATGGCACCAGCTCAGGCCGTACTGGAGCGGCCCGGCGCACTGGACCGGCCACCCGAACACCAACGGGTGGACCTCACCACGTGCGAACACCCCACCAACGTCGCCCGCCGGGCCCTGCGGAGCACCCTTCGCCCCCGCACCAGCGACGCCCGGATCGACGACGTCGTCCTGGTGGCCACCGAGCTGATCGCCAATGCCGGCAAGCACGCGGACGGCGCCGTACGGATGCTGCTCGACCTGTACGAGGACTGCCTGGTGCTGTGGGTGTTCGACCGCGCCGCCGACCGGTGCGACGTCACGCCCCGCCAGTCAGCCGACACCGACCAGGACGGCCGGGGGCTGGGGATCGTCACCGCGCTGACCGACCACTGGTTCCTGTGGAGGGCCGAGGACGGCAAAGCCGTCGTCGCGGTCTTCCTCCTGCCCCCCGAGGAGAGGGCCCCACGATGACAACCGACCTGACACCCCGCCGGCTGACCAAGGACCTGAGCGTCAACCCGCTCGCGGTGGGCTGCTGGGCCATCGGCGGCCCCACCATCAACAGCGGCTCCCCGATCGGCTGGTCGACCAACGACGACGCCCACTCACTGGAGGGACTGCGCCGCTCCATCGCCCTGGGAGCCGACCTCTTCGACACCGCCGACGTCTACGGCCACGGCCACTCCGAACGCCTCCTCGGCCAAGTGCTCCGCGAATGCGACCGCGAGGCCCTGACCATCACCACCAAGGTCGGCTTCGTGCCCGGCACCGCCCCCCACAGCTACGCCACCCCAAGGCTGCGCCACCAGTTCGAGCAGTCCTGCCACAACCTGGGCACCGACTACATCGACGGCTACTTCCTGCACAACATGGACTTCGGCGAGGACGACCGCTACCTGAGCGACGCCATCGACCAGGTCCGGGCACTGCGCGACGCCGGATTCGTCCGAGCCATCGGGATGCGCGGCCCACAGACCCACGGCTCGGACCGACCCGAGGCCGCCGACATCCGCAGCAGCCGCTTCCTGAAGATCTTCCGGCTGGTACGGCCGGACCTCCTGTGGATCCGGTTCAACCCGCTCAGCCCCCCGCCGCTGGTCGACGGCGAGGACATCTTCAGTTTCACCGCCCGCCAAGGAGTCGGACTCCTTCTGAGCGAGCCCCTCGCCCAGGGCCTCCTCACAGGGAAGTACGACCCCGCCCATCCGCCCTCGTTCGCGCTGGGCGACCACCGCCGCCACAAGGTCTGGTTCACCGAACCAGGACTGGCAGTGATCGAATCGGGCCTGCAGCTCCTGCGCGAGCAGTTCGGCCCCCGCTCCGAGGACCTCACCCGGGTAGCGCTGCGCTACAGCCTTCAACAGGCCGACCACACCGCCGTCCTGGCCGGCTTCACCACCCCGCAACAGGTCACCGCGAACCACGCGTGCCTGGGCGACCCACTGACCGAACGCGAGCTGTGCTTCGCCGATGCGGTGTACGCGCAGATCCGCGAGGGCCTGGACGCCGTAGGGGACCGCTACCGCATCGAGGTCCCAGTATGAGGGCCGACATATGCGCGCCCACCCTCGTCGCACTCATCGGCCCGACCGGCTCCGGGAAGAGCACCGCGGTCCAACACCTGTCCGCAGCCCACCACCTGCCGGTCCTCAGCTTGCGCGACCTCGCCCGCCAACGCGCCGCCACCGACGAGGCCTTCGCCGAACTCCTAGCAGCCGAGGGAGGCCCCGACTCGCTCACCGACCCGCAAGCCACCGTCCTGGTAGCGGGAGCCCTGCTCGACCCGGACCGCTGGGGCGGGCAGCCAACAGCGCTGCTGGACGGCTATCCCGCCTCCGCCGTGCAGACCGCCCACCTGGTGCAGGTCCTGCGCCAACGCTTCGGCGCCGGGCTTGCCGTCATCGAACTGCGCCTGGACAACCTCACCGCCCGCGACCGCGTCCGCGGCCTGTGGGTCTGCTCCACCTGCGAACCCAGTCCCGACCCGCACCTGCCGGCGCACCCGGGGCCTGGAGGCTACGACCGCTGCGCGCGCTGCGGAGCCCGACTGCTCCAGCGCCGCGGCGACCTGCTGGCCAGCGTCGACGAGCGGCTCGCCCGCTTCCGCCAGCGCGTCCCCCTGATCCGCCGTGTCCTGCACGAGCACGAAGTCCCCCTGCACGTCGTCGGCGCCCAGCAGTCGCCCCAGGACGTCGCCCGCGCCGTCGATCACGCTTTCGCCCGCGCCACCGCAGGCATCGGCATACCGGCCACACCCTGACCCCGCCCCCATCCACCGAGCAGCAAAGGAACCCCCGTGAAGACCTCCACCATCCAGCAGGCCCTGCTCGACAGCGCCCCGTACTGGGCCGCCGAACACGAGATCGCCACCCGCTACTTCGCCTCGCCCACGCGGTCGGCCGACGCCGACAAGCTCTGGGTGGGCCATCAGATGTTCAAAGAGTGGACCGGGAGCGGCGTGTACGGGCCGCGCGACACCACCGTCGCCAGCATGATCCGCGAAGTCGCCGCCGAGGTCGCCCCGCTGGACGGCGGCACGGTAGCCCCCCACCCCCTGAAGAGCACCTACACCAAGCTGTCCTTCGCCAGCGACGAACTGCGCCACTACGCCCAACTGCACGACCTGTACCTGCTGATCGAGACCAGCACCCCGCCCCCCTCCATCGCCTCCTTGGGGACGCTGCCCCAGGGCGTGGCCCTGACCGAACTGCGCCTGCACTACCGCGACGACAAGATCGGGGCCGTCGCGGTCGACCTGTCCGAAGGCGGCGGCCTGGGCCTGTACTTCGGCATCCGCTCGGCCGCCGACCTGCTCGACACCGACAACCCCGTCGACCGGGAAGTCATCGCGGTGGCGAACCGCACCATCGACGACGAGACCCGGCACCTGCTGGGCCGCTTCCGAAGCGCCCGCGCCCAGAACCTCACCCCCGAGCAGTGGGGGGAGACGGCCCGGATCCTGCGAGCGATCTCCCACCAGAAGCTGCGCGAGCGCAACGAACAGTTCGGCGACATCCTCACCCCCGAAGAGGTCGACGGCGCCTGCGAGAAGGAGAACCAGCCCCGCACACAGGCCTTCCTGCGCACCCACCTCGGCTTCCTCCTGGCGGACCTGGGGATGGACGAGGATGACCTCTGACGCCCGCAACATCGCACGGACCCTGATCAGCGAGCACCTGCGCGACGCCCCGGAAGACACCGTGATCGGCTACGGCACCCGCCGTCGCATGATCGTCGGCCTGGGAGCTGAACGCACCCTCCTGCTGCACCGTCGGTCACTCACCGGTACGGCCGCGAGCGCGCCGCCGACCGAGGACTCTGTCGAAGCCGCCCTGTCGGCCTTCCTGGCCGCGAACACCGAGCGGTGGGTGATGGGGTACCTGGGGTTCGGCGTTCACACCCGCCTCGTCCCGACTCTGGCCACCGGCCCGGTTCCGGACCTGCTACTGGTCGCCCCAACCCGTGTGGCGGTTGTCGAGGCGCACGGTGCCGTAGCGTTCTGCGACGGGACCAGGACGGCACGCAATGCCACCGGCCCGGTGCGCGCAGCAGCCCCGCCGCCCGTCACCCCGGCCGTCCGGCACCGCTTCGAGGACACCGTCGGCCAGGCCCTGCACTGGATCGGCACTGACGCCGGACGACGGATCACCGTCGCCACCAGGCAGACCTGGCAGGACACCGGAGCGTGCCTGCTGGATACCATGGCCGCCGGCCAGTACGACGACCGCGGACTGTCGCGCTCCTACTACCTCCACCATCAAGGTACCGAGTTCGCCGGCACGAGCCCCGAACTGCTGATCGACGGGACGGGTCGACGGTTCACCTGCAACAAGCTCTCCAGCACCACCGCTCGCTCCGCAGCCGGGCTTCCTGACTGGGACCGGCGCCTGGTGGAGGAGCACGAGTCCTCGCTCAGGTCCTTGACCCAGTCCCTGGCCGCCTTCGCCCGGGTCCACCGCTCTCCGCGCCAGGACCTGCACCTGCGCGAGCTCACCCACGGCCTCAGCCGGCTGCAGGTGGAACCGAAGCCCGACCGCGACCTCGCCGACGTCCTGCTCGGCCTCCTGCCGACCGGAGCCAGCCCCGCGACCTCGGGACTCGAGCAGATCGCACTGCTGGAGGAGCATCCCCGTGGCCCGTACTACGGCCTGGTGGGATACGCCTCGCCAGCTGGCCGGCTGAACTGGTCGCAGATCCTGCGCACCGTCTTCCGCCGCGAGGACCAGGTATGGCTTCCGGTCGGCGCGGCGGTCACCGCCCGCTCCACACCTGCCCTGGAAGCGGAGGAGATCGCCCTGAAGGCCAGCAGCGTGCGCGTGGCTCAGCTGCTCTGACCGAGAGCGGCGGCCGCCGGTGGATGAGGAACCCTGGCGGCCGCCGATCGCCTCCCTGCACCGCCGGGGTGGTTCACACCGCCGGCAACGGGACCCGGTGCAGGACGTCCCAGCGGTAGACCCGCTCCTCCCGGCGCAACTCCACCAGGTCGACGTGGCCGATCGGCAGACTCACCGCGGCGCGGCCACGCAGGACTCCCACTGCCCGGATCAGCGGAGCTGCAGGCTGGGGACGGTTGCTGTAGGCGATTCCCAGATGGGGGCGGAATCCGCGAACCGGCTTGCCGCCCGGCACGCCGGCGCGCTCACCGGCGACTGCCAGGGCCGCGTGAAGGCGCACCAGCGGCTCCCAGGGAGCCAAGCTGAAGCGGATCGAGCCGCGAGAGCCGGCCATGGGATGGGCGTCGATCGAGAATGCCCCGCCGCTGGCCCCGTCGGCCTGCCGGGCAAGACGGTCCACCGTGGCCGGCGCGACCGCCCCGGCGCTGCCGATCTTGTTCATGGTGACATGCAGCCCGTCGCCGGGCACCGGGTCCAAGGCGAACGGGTCGATGGCCCGTTGCCCATGGGCTGCCTCCGCGAGCAGGTCCGGTGACTGCGGAAACGTCAGCATCCAGTAGTAGGCGCGGTGCCCGGGAACCCAGCCGGGGCGGTCCCAGTGGTCGGCCATCGTCTCGACGCTCCGGAATGCCGACCAGTCGTTGTCGACGATGACGCGCGCGTCGTTCAGGTCGGCTGGCGCAGCGGGGGGAAAGGCCCGGCTGTCGTGGTCCAGCTGGGTCGTCACCAGTTCACCTCAGGGTCGGTACTCAGGGGGAGGAGGGCAGGGGCTCGGACTCCGCCGCATCCGGCTCGGGCCGGAACGTCCAGCCGCGGAGTTCCTCCGCATAGTCCCGCACCACCGCCTCCTCCTGCCACCTGCGGGCCTGCCGGTGCAGCTCGTGCCCCCGCTGCCACACGGACTGGATCGGGGCGGAGCCGCTGACCCGCAGGGCCCGGACTCCCAGCGCCATCGACTGCTCCAGGTCGGGGCCCGGTTGCTGCACCAGCGCCGTAGCCACGTCCAGCGACACCAGGGCCCGGGTCCACCGCGAGTCCGACTGGTCGATCAGGTCCTCGAGCTGCGTCGCGTACGCCAGGACCTGCTCGACCTCACCGATCGACAGATGTGCCGTCACGGCGTTCGCCAGGGTCCTCGCCAACGAGTACGGTCCGAAAGCGATACACGACGTGATGCCCTCCGGCAGCGAGGGCTGGCGGTCCGACAGCTCCAGTGCCAGGCCGATGGCCCTGTTCGCCTCCTGCGGATCGCCGAGCCGGGCCAGCGCCCTGGCCCGGCCGTTGACCAGCAGCCGAATGGCCTGCGGACTGTCCGGCGCCAAGCGGATCCCGGCCTCGGCGGCGGCGTCCGCTTCCGCGAATCGGCCGCTGTAGTACAGCCCGAAGGAACGCGTCCCTAGCACCCACATCATCAGCGCGGTGTCGCCGGCGCTCTCGGCCAGCGCGAGTGCCTCGGTGCAGTACGCCGCGGCAGCAGCGGCGTGACCCGCGTTGGTCGCCATGTACCCAAGCAGACCGGATGCCTGCGCGGCCACGGTGAAGAGATCCTGACGCTGCGCGGGCACGGGGTGGCCGCGCAGCAGCACGTGGAGCATCTTGCGCAGCATCCGGGCCTCGCCGACCAACGGCTGTGGGCCCAGGGCCTCATAACGGCTCACGATGTCCGCGATCGTCTCGGCGGCCAACGCTAACAGCGCCGGATCGGACGTCGGGGTCAGGATCGCACGGGCCTGGTACAGGATGTCTCCGGGAACGTCCCAGGACGAGGCAGGAGACAGAGGGTAGGCCTCGACGTCCGATGACCCGACCTGCGCAGTGACCGGGGCGGGCAACGCGGGGGCGGCCTCGGGCTCGGCGAACAACTGCTCGGCAGCCATCCCGAAGAGGTACTCCAGGACGCGGCGGGTGTCGGGGCGGGGCAGGCTTTTGGTCTCGCCGAGCATCCATCGGCTGAAGTTGCGCTCCGACAGCGGGATGTCCTTCAGCCGGGCGTCCTGGTGGATCTGGGCGGCTTCCTGGCAGGCCCGCTTCCACTGGCCGCTGAACGCCGCCAGAGTCGTCCAGTTCTTCTGCTGGACCAGGACCCGAAAGTTCGTCGTGCGCATCAGGCGGTCGGCTCTCCTGCCCTGGCCTGGCCCTGGTCGGCGCCGGGCGTCACCGGACCGAACAGCTCCTCGGCCGACATGCCGAACAGGTGCTCCAAGACACACCGGTAGTCCCCGCGGGGCATGGTCCCCAGCCCGCCCAGCATCCACCGCTGGAAGGTCCGCTCGGACAGGGGCACCTCGCCCACGGCAGGAGCCCCCGGGGTCTCATCCAGTTCCTGGCAGGCCCGCCGCCACACGGCGGAGAAGGCCTGCGCCGACCAGCGCCGCTGCTCGACCAGGGCTCGGAAGTTCGTCTCGTCCTTCACTGTGTTCCCTTTCCACTCGAAGCCCCGTCGCTCCCCGTGCTCTCCGTCCCGGAGAGCAGTGCGAGGGTTGCGGCGAAGTCGCTGGTGAGGCTGTCCAAGACGGCCCGCCCCTTGTCCGCGGTGCCCAGCGACGGCCGGCCTATCACCCCGCTGGTGGTGTAGGCGTCCATTCCCAGAGTGAGGAGGTGAGGCCGGTCAGCGAGGTGGTCCGCGCCCTCGAAGCCGGGCTTGACGGCGTCCGGGTTCACATGGAGGAGCAGTGAGGTCTCCACCTCGCCGGCGTGCATGTCGTCGTGGCTGCTGCTGACCAGGCCCGCCTTGCCGCGGGCGCGCTCCCAGTCGCTGCGCGTGGGGAACAGCGCCATCCTGGGTCCGCGCACGTTGGCTTCCTGCACTACATTCGACAGCGCGTAGTTCCCACCGTGCCCGTTGACCACCACCAGGCCCCGAACCCCGGACTCCTCCAGGGACGCGGCGATGTCATGGACGAGCGCTATCAGTGTGGACGCGCGGATGCTCACGGTCCCCGGCCACTTCGCGTGCTCCTGGGAGCAGCCGAAGGTCAGCGGAGGTAGGAGCAGGAGATCGTAGGTTCGGGCCACCGCCTGGGCGACGGCGCCGGCGATGATGGAGTCGGTACTCAGGGGCAGATGGGGGCCGTGCTGTTCGAAGCTGCCGATCGGCAGGACCGCGACGCGGGCCGCGCGGGCGGCTTCCTCTGCTGTGGTGGACATTGGAAGGTGCATCGTCACATTCTCGGTGCCAAGACGGCGCAGGTGAGGCGGAATCGCTCGATCTCCGCACCGCCGGACTCCTGCGGGACGAAGCTGACCAACTGGCTCAAGGCCCGCAGAGCTCGAACAGACTCGGTCGGCGGCATCGTCACCACTCTCATCCCCTGGGCCGCGGCCTCGTCGAAGCGCCCTTCGGCCGCGTAGGCCAGCCCCAGCCACGCCCGCGCCAACTGCTCGTCCTGACGGTAGTCCGCCGGCCAAGTCGCCAGAACGCCCTCCAGGTGCCGCACCGCGTCTCCCGCCTGCCCCAGGCGCATCAGGCCGAAGCCCTCGTGAGCCTGCACATAGGAGAGGTTGCAGTGCAGCCCGATCGTCCCGGGGTCCTCGTTCACCCCGGTGGTGTCGGCGCGCTCCACGAGTCTGACCGCGCTCGCGATCGCGGCCGAGAAGCCCGGCATGTCACCGGCCAGCGCCGCGCCCTGGGACCGGCGGACCTCGCACAGGGCCTGATCCCGGGCACTGAGTTGCAGGAAATCGCTCGAGACCACCGACAGTGCCCGGGCCCCGGCGACGTCCAGGTGATCGGCGGCGCGCTGAGCCTGGCGCATCTGGATATACGTCGTCATCGTTCGGTCTCCCGCCTCCTGGGCGAGCTCGGAGGCACGGCTCAGCCAGAAGGAGGCATCGCGGGTTCGGCCCAGGTTGTCGCTCGTCCAGGACGCGAACTCGCTCCAGCGAGCCTCCACCCCGAGCAGGCCAACCCGGATCGCCCCAGCCGCCTGACGCCGAAAGCCCCGGATCACCGCGAGTTCCCGGATCGCTGATTCGTGGATCCGGCGGGGGCCGGCGCTGTTGTGCGCGTCCGACAAGATCTGCAGCAGGTCCCCCCAGTGCGGCACCAGCAACGGGTCGACCGCCGCAGAGCCGGGACGCAGCGAGTCCATCGGGACCGCTGCCTGGACGGTTAACAGCTCGTCGGCCTCCGGGGCGTCAACTTGCGCCCGGACCGGTCCGGACGGCTGGCGGACGTGCGGCACCACCCCAGCGTGCTCCTTGAACAACTCCTCCACGGGCATAGCGAAGAGGTGCTCGAGGACGCGGCGGGTGTCGGGGCGGGGCAGGCTTTTGGTCTCGCCGAGCATCCATCGGCTGAAGTTGCGCTCCGACAGCGGGATGTCCTTCAGCCGGGCGTCCTGGTGGATCTGGGCGGCTTCCTGGCAGGCCCGCTTCCACTGGCCGCTGAACGCCGCCAGAGTCGTCCAGTTCTTCTGCTGGACCAGGACCCGAAAGTTCGTCGTGCGCATGCCGCTGTCCCCTCTGGTCGGCCACGTCAGCGCGTTGGTGCAGCTGGCTGGAATTGCAGGGTGGGCACCTCGTACGGGCCAACTCTTGGCCGGACCATCGCCGGGGCGAGGACCTCGACGATCTGCAGCTCGCAGATGAACTGCACGACGCCGCCGAGCAGGTGGCTCGTGCGGCCCCGCGCGGAAGCACCCTTCTCGCCGACAGTCAGATGGATGTGCGGTGCCAGCTGGTCCGTCTGTGGGTCCCAGGCGAGGGTGCCCGAACCGAGGGCCTCCACAGTCAGAACCTCGACGTGCTCCCAGACCGGTCTCTCCGGCTGAGCGATCGGCTCGCACGCACCCACGAGCTTCACGCTGCTGAACCCGCCGATGAGCATCGGGATGTATCCCGACCGAATGCCCTCCTGCTCGCAGAAGGCGGTCAGCTGCGGGAAGAAGTCCTCACCGTCGTCCAGAGCGACACCGAAGGTCCGGCCGATGGTCAAAGGAGTCGATCGCATGCGGGTACTCCGTCCATGCCGGCGCTGGATCCACCGACGTGCAGTCAAAGGGATTTCTCTGCAAGTACATTGAGCAAACCGCTCGGCCTGACCGCCAGCTACCTGGCCCACAGGGCGAGCTTGTGGAACTGTGGAAAGATCACGACCTAGGCGGGGGAGACGGTGGCGACGACCCGGAGACGGAACACTGAGCTCGCTGCGCTGCTCACCGAGGCGCAGTGGTCCTACGCGAGGGCGGCTGCAGCGTTCGTACGCGTGGCCTTGGAGAACGGGGCGAGTCAGTTCGCGCTCGTAGAGCGCTCGCACATCGCGAAATGGGTCGCCGGCTCCGTCCCCCAGGGGCCTGGCCCCGAGATTCTGTGCGAGGCGCTCGGACGGCGTCTGGGGCGCGTCGTCACCCCCGGCCAGCTCGGGTTCGGCCCTCGCGACGTGGCTCCCGATGCGGACGGCCTGTGGGCCGGCGATACCCTGAGCGCGCTGTCCGATCTCTGGAGCCGCGACGTGACAATCGACCGCCGACAGGTACTGGGCGCCACCGCCTACCAAGTGGCCGCACTCGCGGTGCCCGGCCAGAGCTGGTGGGCCGCCATGGCCGCTCGCGGAAAGGGACGCGGGCGTGTCCAAGCAGCCCAGGTTGGCCGTGGTGACCTTGAGGTCGTCCGCGACGCCGTCGCCATGTTCTCCACCATGGACCAGCGGCGCGGCGGAGGCCACGGACGCACTGCCGTCGTGCAGTACCTCAACCACGAAGTTGCCCAGTACCTCCAAGGCCGCTTCGCCACTGAGGAACTGCGCAAGGAGATGTTCTCGGCCGCCGGTGAGCTCTCCTACCTCTCCGGCTGGATGGCGTTCGACGCCGGCTCGCAAGCGGTAGCGCAGCGCTACTTCACCTTGGCCGTGAAGCTCGCCGCCGAAGCAGACAACGCCCCGCTGGCCGGCCACGTGCTCCGGGCGGCAGCCCACCAGGCGAACGACCTCAAGCACTATCAACTCGCATTGACGCTCGCCGACGCGTCCGTGGACGGAGAGCGCTACCGGACAGCCAGCCACCGCGAACGCGCTCTGCTCGGCGTCGTCCATGCCCGCGCGCTCTCCTCCAACTCCGACAAGGTCGGCGCAGCGAAGGCGCTGCTTCGTGCAGAGGACGACCTCGCCCGCGCCGGAACAGGAGACGACGAGCCGGCCCGCGTCTGGTTCTTCCAGGAAGCCAGCCTCGCCCATGAGACCGCGTGCGCCCTGCGCGACGTTGGCGATCTCGACGGCGCCGTACGGGAGTTCCACCGAAGCGTCAGGACGCGCAAGACAGCGGCATTCGCCCGGACCCACGCCGTGACCCTCGGGTACCTCGGTGACGTACAGGCCCGACAAGGCAACATCGAGCAAGCCTGCGCAACCTGGAGCGACGCCCTCGACCGCATGGACGGCATCCGGTCCGGGCGCACCGTGCAGACCGCAGTGCAGATGCGGTGCGCCCTCTCCCCGTTCCGACAGCGCGGCGTATCCGCCGTCCACGACATCGATGCCCGGGCTTCCGCCTACCTCGCGCGCGCCGCGTGACGACCAGACGAATCGGAGAACGCCATGACAGACAGTCCCACGACGGTGCCTGTTGAGGTCATCGCCCATGTGATCAGCGAGCGCACGCAGGTCTCGGACGACTACTGGGGCGGGGTCCAATCCATCATCCGTCTCCGACCTGGACTGGGCCCTGACACACTCACCGGCCTGGAGGAGTTCTCGCACCTTCTGGTGTTGTGGAAATTCCACCTGGCCCGTGCCGAGGACGTGCACCTGGGGACCCGCAGTCCGCGCGGGGACTCCCGGTGGGCACCCAGCGGAACCTTTGCGCACCGAAACCACCGTCACCCGAGTCAGACCGGGATCAGCGCACCCCGGCTGATCAAGATCGACGGCACCGACCTCCACGTAGTGGACCTCGACGCCATCAACGGGACACCCGTACTCGACATCCTGCCCTGGTTCGATCAGTTCGGCCCTCAAGGCGACCGGCATCAGCCGCCCTGGCCCGGCGAAATGCTCAACCAGTACTGGGCCAGGCCCACCGAGTAGATTCCCGGTCGTAGCTTCCGCGCCTCGATGCACAACGGCCGCGACAGATGCGCACTCGATGAACCATTCCGGCCCTGACAGCGCAATGGATCGCGCGACCAGCGTCGATGCCGAGGGCGATCCATCGTCAGGCCACGGCACCGCTACGGAATTGCGCATTCCCAGCAAACCGGACGGCTGCGCATCGAGCCCGGAATCGCGCAATTCCGCAGGATCCGGTGCGCACGAGGAGCCAATGGCTCTCTGCCGCGGACGCTGCTCACCAGAGCCGCTCACAGGGACCCATGCCGTAGATCGCGGAGCCTTGGCAGTGGTCTTCACGTTGGCCTTCCTCCTCCCCCGCCTTGGGGCGCACGTGCCCAGAACGATGAGGAGAGTCCTCCTCGCGAATATGCGGACAGCACTCCGCCCCGGCGGGGTTGAGCCGCTTAGTCAGATTGGACCGGTTAACCGGACCAGTCAATGGAGCGTCAGAACTCTTAACCCATCGGGTATCGCGAGACCCGCTCCCACGTACCTTCCGGGGTCACGCCTTCCTCGACGACCAGTACCGCGTCGCGCTGGTCCCTGGCGGTGTGCATCAGGACGTGTACGGCCGCCGGCAGCTGGACACCCAGCAGGAGGGCCTCCTCTTGGGTGATCAAGCGGACCGACTCGACATCGACCCCGGCCTCCGAAGAGCTCCCCGGGCGTCGCCCTGTGCACCGTTCCACGTATCGGGTGGTGCCCTCGGCGATGGGCCCGTCCATCCTGAGCCTCGGGCAAGCTTCAGCGATGTCCGCGGGGAACCATGCCACCACGACGGAATGCGGTGTGCCGTCGGCGAGCTGCATGAGCCGGGCTCGGGCCAGCGCCCTCTCCCCGGACCGCAGTTGCAGGGCCTCGGCCACGTGAGGTGGCGGGTCCTGCAAGCAGGGTGTGCCGAGCCGGGTGAACGGCATTCCGCTGGCCCTGGTGGTTCCCGATCGCCGACCCCCGGCAGGACGGCCCACCGGCGTCTGCGCGACGGTGTAACCGGAGCCCTGTCGGCCGACGATGAGTGCGTCCGCCTTGAGTTGATCCAGGGCTTTGATGACGGTAGCGCGGGAGACCTGCCACTGTTCGCACAGGTCCCGGCCGGACGGGAGGAGGCCGCCGGGTGGGAACTCCCCGGCTGCGATGCGCAGGCGCATGGACTCGGCGATCTGCTCGTACTTGAGGGGCATCGGTCAACTTTCAAGGGCTGGCGCAACGTGTCTCGCTGCGCCGACTGGACCAGTTGACCGGTCAGGTTAGAGCAAAGTCGCCCCGCGGCGGTACGGGCCAGGTGCAGAATGCGCACATGGCCGCCCATGACGTCACCCAGCAAGTCGTCTCCTGGTACAGCGAGCAGTTCGACGAATCCAGTCGGCTGCGCCATAGCGCTGATGGACGTCTGGAGCTGCTGCGCACGCGGGAGCTCCTGCACCTGCACCTTCCGGACGCGCCTGCATCCGTGCTGGACGTCGGCGGAGGCCCCGGTACTCATGCCGCTTGGCTCGCTCGCGAGGGGTACCAGGTCCACCTTGTCGACCCTGTGCAACGACACCTGGACCAGGCTCAGAGCGTTGCCGACTGCACGGTCGAGCTCGGAGACGCACGCGCTCTCACGGCCGCTGACGCCACGTTCGATGCGGTGCTGATCCTGGGCCCGCTCTACCACCTCCTGGACCCTGAGCAGCGAATCGCGTCGCTCACCGAAGCCCGCCGTGTCGTGCGACCGGGCGGGATGGTCGCCGCGGCAGCGATCAATCGGTACGCATCCCTGGCCGAGCACACGTCCACGGGCATGCTTGCCAACGAACGACTGCGTGCCTCGGTCGAGAGTATTCTTGCCACCCAGCAGTACGACGGACATCGGGGCTTCACCGCCGCCCACTTCCATACCGCCAGTCAGCTTGCCGACGAGATGGCCGCCGCCGACCTTCGGCCTCGCGCGGTCTATGGCGTGGAGGGCCCCATGTGGGGGTTGGTGAAAGCCGTTGAGCAGCGCGATGGAGAGCCATTGCCCGACGACGATCCGGTCATGCTTTCGGCACTCACGGCCGCCCGGCTGGCCGATCCCTACCCGGATCTCCTTGCTGCCAGTTCCCATCTGCTCGCCATCGCCACGGTGTAGAGCTGCCTGGCGTTCCACATCGAGGGCACCGACCTCTATCTCGACGCCGTGCACGAGACCCCAATTCCCGACATCTTCCTGCTGTTCGGTCAGTTCGGCCCGTAAGGCGACCGGCATCAGCCGCCCTGGCCCGGCGATATGCTCCACCGATACTGGGGCCCCACTGGGTAGCCTCCCGGTTCGAGGTTCCGCGCCGAGATGGACACGCTTCGTTCGAGAAGGTCGGATGGACAAGGCCACGACCACCAGCACCCGGTCTCCGCGAGGCTGGGCCCCATGATCGCCCCCCTTGGCAGGCCCGGCGGCTACGCCGAGCACGAACTGCACGAGGCCATGCGACGTCTGTGCGCTGCTGCCCGTCTCGACCCCGAGTCCGCCGTACTGCTGCGTGGCCAGACCAATGCGGTCCTGCGCCTGGCACATGACCCGATCGTCATCAAGATCGCCCGGAGAGGAACCCGGCCACACCGCGTCCGGCAGACCGTGGAGCTTGTCCGATGGCTGATGGCCCAGGACTTTCCGACCGTCACTCTCCATCCCATCGAGCAGCCGGTTGTCGCCGGTGAGTACGTCGGGACCTTCTACACCTGCGTGCCGCAGCCGGTCGGCAGTCCCACCACCAGCGACCTCGCTGCCCCCCTGCACCAACTGCACGATGGAGGAATGCCACCCTTCCCGCTGCCCGTGCTCGACGCGATCGGCGCCGTGCGGTACTCCCTCGGAGCAGCTGAGACGCTTGTCGACAAGGACCGGCGATTCCTCACCAAACGAGCCGACGAGCTCGAAATCGACCTGACGGAGCTCCAGTACCAGCTTCCCCCGGCAGTCCTGCACGGTGACCCCCAGCACGGCAACGCTCTCATCGACAGGGGGCGCATCGTTCTCTGTGACTGGGACAGCGCCGTCGTCGGACCAGCCGAATGGGATCTCGTCACAGTAGAAGTCCACGCAAGACGCTTCGGTCACGGAACAGGAAGCTACGGTGCCTTCGCCCGGGCATACGGACACGACATCATCGCTTGGCCCGGATACCGCACGCTGTGCGATCTTCGTGAGCTGCGCATGATCACTACGAATGCTCGTAAGAGCGGGCACGAGCCGTCGAAGATGGCCGAGCTCCAGCGACGGATCGACGGATTGCGCGAGGAGGACACCCAACTGCGCTGGCGCATCATGTGAGGCGCAGCGCCGAAGTGGTGGCGCCTCGGACAATGAGCGCGGGTGGGCGTTCATGCTGCCGGCCGGAGGCGGAAGACCGCGGTACTGTCACTGCCGGCGGCTGTGGCGGTGACGGTGAACTCGTCCGCCATCCTTCGAACGGCGACTCGGCCGCGGCCGCACGCGCTCCCCGAGCACTCGCTGTGGTCACTGAGGCCGTCGGCGCGGACGACCAGCGCCACCGCGCCCGGAACGCGTTGAACCAGGCATCGGGCTGCCGCGGGTCCGATGGCACTGGAGGCGCCCCAGTGAGCGATCACGTCGCTGAGTAGCGCGGCAGTTGCGGTGCCGGTGGTGTCGGCGAGCCCGGAGAGGCCCCACAGCCGGAGCGTGTGCTGCACGATAAGGGCAGCATGGCCAACCGACTCCGCCGTCAGTTCCGTGTCGATCAGAAGCTGACCGGGCTTGCAATGCAGTAGGGACCGGGCACCGGCCCTATCCGATGCGGTGTCATTCGCCATAGCCGCCCAGCCTGTTGATCGAAACGCCCCACACGGGAGCTCGGTTGCGGTGTGTACTGGTGCTGTACCGATTAGCAACTATTCAGCCAGTCCGCACGACGAGCGCGCAGTCACTGATGCGGATACTTCGGAGAATCCGCATCAGGGCCCAGGAGTGAAGATGCCGCAGCCAGAGCGAGTCCTCGACCCATCCCGCTCCCCGGAGGCCTGGTACGGCAACGAGATCCGGCTCCGTCGAAAGGCCGCCGGGTTCGCCACCGCAGGCCCATTCGCCAAGGCGCTCCAGGTCAGCGTCGATGTGATCTTGAAAGTAGAGAAGGGGGACTACCGTTGCCCGAAGGACCTCGCACCGAAGCTCGATCAGGTCCTGCAGACTGGTGGCCTCTTCACGCGTGCTTGGGCCATGGCGTTCGGTGATGCGGATAAGCGCAGGCCCGATGCGGACAAGACGCGGGACCGATCCGGTCAACGGTTCGACCGGGGTGGGCAAGGAGGCATCCTGGGAGACGATGCCCCGTCAACCAGGAGCCAGGATCCCTTGTTCCGTCGCACCTTGCTCGCCGCCGGCCTTGCCGCTCTCACGCCCATAGACCTCTCCGCCCTCCTCGCGCCTGCAGCGCCAGCGTTACCCGCGCGGATCTCCCCCCTCGAGATCACCCAACTCGAAGAGATCGCCAGCACCCTTCAAGGGTGGGACAACGCGCGCGGTGGGGGCGGCCTGATCGGACAGCTCGCCGGGAACACCATGCAGTGGGCAGTCGGCCTACTCGCCGTGGATTGCCCCCTCGCCTACCGCACATCGTTCTTGGCGGCGGTGGCTCGCCTGGGCCTTGTCACGGGAGCGATTCAGTTCGACATGTATCGGCACCCAGAGGCCCGGACCGCGTTCCGGATCGCGGTCGAATGCGCTGAGGAAGCCAAGGACTGGCACCTGCGCGCGAAGGGCTTCTCCATCCTCGCCCGCCAGGCGATCTGGATCGGCGACGCTGACGACGGCTTGACCCATGCGGAGAAGGGACTCGTACGCGCCGACCGGCTGACGGCGACCGAGAGGGCAATGCTTCATACCGCTCGTGCTCGTGCCTTCGGGAAGCTCGGCAACGTCCAGGAAGCCCTCGCCGCAGTCGGCGCTGCAGACGACGCCTTCGCGCAACGCAAGCCGCAGGACGACCCGCCGTGGATGGCGTACTACGAAGACGCACAGCACAATGGTGATACGGCGCACGCGCTGTACGACCTCGCGGTCCGCATCGACGGCCACGACCCCGCGCAGGCCGGCCAGCGATTTCAGACGGCGGTACGCGGACACGGCCCTGCCTTCGCTCGGTCGAAGGCCATCTCGTGCACCAAGCTCGCATCCCTCGTCATGCTCCGCGGAGACCCGCGTGAAGCCGTCTCGATCGGCAACAGAGCACTCGATCTTGGGGGCAGCATCACCTCCCTGCGGACAGCTGACGATCTGCTGGAACTTAGGCAAATGGCGTCTCGTCACCACAAGATCCCCGAGGTCGTCGCTCTCCAAGGGCGCATCGCCGCTACGGTGCGGCTATGAACCAGCTCGCCCAAGGCAACCGAGCCGTACTCGAGGAAGCTTGCTCCGCCGTCGGCATGAATGCCGCGGGAGCTGAGGTACTTCGACTCGCCGAGAACCAGACTTGGCGACTCCCGCAGGGAATCATTATGCGGATCGCTCAGCGAGGACAGCAGTTCGCTGCTGCCCGTGAGATTCACGTCGCTCGCTGGCTCGCCGGCAGCGGCATTGCCGTGGTGCAGCCACTCGCGGTGGAGCAGCCGGTGAACGTCCGCGGGGTGCCCGTGTCGTTCTGGGAGGAGCTTCCGCCCCACAGCCACGGCACGGTGGAAGACATCGCCCTCACCCTCAGAAAGCTGCACTCCCTGCCGCCTCCAACGGGCTTCGACCTTGGACGCTTGGACCCGTTCGTTCGGCTGGCCGAGCGGATCCAAGCCATATCCGTACTCACCCCAGACGATCATGGGTGGCTCGTCGGCCTGCACCGAGACCTAGCACAGCAGTGGTCCGCACGTCGGCCGACCGGCATGGCAGATTGCGCGGTTCACGGCGATGCATGGCCGGGCAACATCGTGAGAGCCGGGGGCCGGGTCGTGCTCATGGACCTGGAGCGGTTCTCGCTCGGACTGCGGGAGTGGGACCTGGTCTCCACCGCCGTCCGCGCTCGGACGACCGGGGCTGTCCGGCCTGACGAATACGACCAGTTCTGTGCTCTCTACGGGTTCGATGTCACCAAGTGGGACGGCTACGCCCTCCTCGCCGGTGCTCGGGAACTGCGAATGGTCACCTACGCAGCTCTGCACGCGACAACGCACCCCGACTGGCTGGGGCAGGCCCAGTACCGCGTCGACTGCCTCAGGGGCCGCCGGGGACCCCGTCCCTGGTCATGGATGGCGACAGCAGCAACGTAGAAGTGCTCCGCTTCCGCTGGTCGGTGCCTCCGCCGGTGGTCGCGTTGCACGCGACTGGGCAAAGCGGGGATCGTGCGAAGTGCTGAAGCACACTGCGCCGGAGCAGCCGCAGTCAGCTGATGTGCTGCTCGGGGCTGTCGACCCACCAAGCTATGAGCTGGTCGCGTGTGAGGCCGAGCTTCGAACGCAGGAGGCTCAGTTGTGTGGACGCGTAGGACTGGGTGATTCCCAAAGCGGTGGCGACATCACCTTGGGACCGGCCCGACAGCAGACCGCGCAAAATCTGGCGTTGCAAAGGGCTGGTCAGCGGGGCGGTGGAGGGGTCAGCCGTGGCGGTCCATGGTTGGGCGTTGTTCCAGGTGAGCTCGAACTGCTGGGTGGCGAAGTCCACGCTCCCTCGGTCTGTGAGCAGCCAGGCGTAGGGGGTATTCGGTCCGGCGTCGACGTCTGCGTCGACGGCGGCACTGTGGGTTGCCGGCACTACCGCTGTTGTCCCGTCGAAGACGATCATTCTGGTGAAGGGGTGGGCGGTGTGTCGGACTGCGCTGCCGCAGGCTGTTGCGTTCGTCGCGAACTCGGAGGCGGATTGGCAGTCCCGTGCCTGTGATCCGTAGATGGTGCGGTAGGTGACGCCTCGCTGCATGGCCCTGACGTCGCGGGATCCCTTGGGGCTTTTGAGAAGTGCGGGGCGTGCGGCGCCGGGTTGGGCCGACCACACGGATTGTCTGGCGGAGGCCACGAGCACTTCGATCTCCTCGTCGATCTCTCTGCTGCCGACGAGGAGGCGGCCGTGGGACGAGGTGAAGGGTCGCGGCGGAGCCGAGGGGAGTTGATCCTCGAGTCGGTTCATCAGTTCGGTGAGCTCGAGCGCGTTGTCAGCGGCCTGCCGAACTGCGGTCAGAGCGCGTAGGCGCAGGACCCTCTCAGCGGAGCGGGCGGACAGTGCGGAGAAGAGCTGTTCGTTGCGGGAGGTCTGCACGGCCAGGTGCATGGCGATCAGCTCCCCGACTCCCGGCTCCTCCCTGGTGAGCTGCTCACCGTCCATCATGCGGACGTACGCCTGCTGGGCATCGGTGCTGAGCAGCCTCGGCTGCTCGAACTGCAGCAGCGCTGCGGTGCGTTCCCTCATTGGCCCCCCTGCCGGATTTTCGTTCGTGATCGTAGTCCCCGCGCCGGCCGGGTGCGGCACCAGGTCAGGGGAGGTCGATTTCGTCGGAGGCCAGCCACCACTCGATCAGTTGCTCGCGGGTCTGCAGGCTGAGCCGCTTCATGAGGTCGTTGAGGAGCTGGGAGGCCCAGTTCGCGGAGATGTTCAGGCTGCCAGCGACGGCCTTCTGGGTGTTCCCGCCGAGCAGGCCGCGCAGGATCTGGCGCTGCATGGCGGTGCTGATCCCCTCCTCATCGGGGGCCGGGAAGAGCCAGGGGGACGCGAAGGACCAGGCGGCCTCGAACTGTCGGCGGGCGAACTCCACGCCGGCGGGGTCGTGGACCAGCCAGGCTCGGGGCTGCCCCTGCGGGGTGTGCTCCTGGAGGGCGGGTAGCAGGGCTGCGGTGTCGTCGACCAGGATGGTGCGCTGGAAGGTGGTGTGCGTGGTCCGGACCTCATTGCCCAGGGCCGTCACCTGGCGGGCGAACTCGGGGCCGCCTCCGGACAGCTTGGCGGTGGCGTGGTAGAGGGTGCGCCAGCGGACACCGCGCTGCATGGCGGCGAGTTCGCGTGATGCGGCGGGCTTGCCGACCAGGTCGGGGCGCGGGCCTCCGGGCATGGCGGTGCAGATCTCTTCCTTGGCCCCGTGGACGAGATCCTCCAGCGCGGCGTCGATCTGGGCCCCGACCAGGAGTTCACTGCCGAGGGACGGCGTTGCGCCGGTGGCGACGCGCATCTCGAGGAAGTCGTTCTCCAGACCTGCAACGAAGGCAGGCAGCGCGCGCAGGCGGTCGGTGCTCTCCGTGAGGCGGTCGAGCTCTCGGGCGCGGATGAGCCGCTCGATGTGCCGCGGGGCGAGCGCCGCGAAGCACCGGGGGTTCAGGATCGTGCGCACGACCATCCCCTGGGCCGCGAGTTCGCGGATCTCGGGGCTGTCATCGGCGATCGGCGCTCCGCTCAGTAGGCGCAGGTAGAGGGCACGCGCGGCCTCCGACAGGTGCGGTGCGCCCTCGGCTGGCTCGGATATGTCGCGTTCGTTCATGTCTGGGGCCTCAAACATCTTTGACTGAGCATTCGTGTACGCATCCCAGACTTGATCTTCTTGTGCTCGTCAGGGAAGGGTGTACCTAGCCGGGCGGGGTGAGACCGGTGAACGGGGCAGGTCGGCGGAGTAC
Source organism: Streptacidiphilus sp. EB103A (assembly GCF_041261405.1). Classification (NCBI taxonomy): domain Bacteria; kingdom Bacillati; phylum Actinomycetota; class Actinomycetes; order Kitasatosporales; family Streptomycetaceae; genus Streptacidiphilus; species Streptacidiphilus sp. EB103A. The sequence goes on from NZ_JBGCAQ010000019.1 coordinate 94,318, forward strand.
GCCGACACCTCGATCGCCACACCTTAGACCGCCACGGCTCCGGCATGGAGCGGGCCCTTCCGTTTCTTGTCTGGACAGGTCACCCATGTAAGGAGCTTTAACCTTGTCCGTGATGCGCCGATGCGCCCTCCTCATCTCCGCCGCGGCCGTCGCCGCCTCCGCGGTACTCGCCCTCACCGGCGCTGCCTCCGAGCCCCACCCGCGCGCCGACAGCTCGGTGACGGTCCAGGTGCCCGTCCCCCCGCCGACCGTCCAGCCCATGGACACCATCTGGAACTGACCGCCGACCCGTGACCGGCAGTGCCGGGAGCGGGAGTTCGCGCGGTCGCGCTGAAGGCCGGCTCTGGGGGCGGCGGGGGTTCACAGAGCCGGCACGGTGGAGCCTTCCGCGCGGTCGCGAGGGACGGGAACGCAAAAGGGAAATTCAAGTAAGGGCCGTTTCCTTCATTGACTCGAACCCAATGGAAGAAATGCTCACAACCTTCTCCGAACTGCGCTCCGCACCTAACGCTCCCCGTTCCCAGGGAATTGCCAGCCACTGTGGCCGGGGTGCTGCCGAACCTCCCATGAGCTGCTGCTACTCTCCGCCTTGAGTGGCGGAGGCGGGTTGCGGAGCCGGTGGACAACGACGTCCTGTGGTGCGCACGCCAAAAGCGCATTCATGATTCATGAATGCAGTCCAGCGGGTGGGAACCGTCGTTATTTCCCTCGACGGGATGGCGCTCCACTTGATAGGTATAGCCCTTCCCTCGGCCGGAGCGGACCGTTCCGCTCCTGGGAGGTGCCCTGCGGGCCACGCGGCACCGCGACGCCAACATGTCATGCATTGACAGGGCCATGCTCAACTTTGCGTGATCGAACGAGTGTTCGGACTGATGTGTTATAGCTCTTCCTTCGGCCCTCATGGCGAGGGAGGGGCGCGATCCAAGAGGGGGACGGGGAGATGGGGATGCTGGCCACGCGGCGCCTGAAGCGGAGCCTGGAGCTCATGCCGCTGCCTGTGCCGTTCACCATCGAGGGCCTGATCGCCAACATGTCCCAGCAGTCGGGCCGACACATCGAACTGGTGGAGCTGGGGAACCGCAACACCGACCTGCGGACCGCGTGCGGACTGCGCGCACGTCTCGGCGAGACCACCTACATCCTCTACCGCCCCCGCCCCACCCCGAACCAGACGCTCCACACCCAACTCCACGAGCTGGTCCACGAGTGGTTCGACCACGGCACCACCTTGACCCGCGAGGAGATGCGCGAGCTGCTCCCGCCCGAACTCCTCCACGAGGTCGACGCGCTGGCCACCGGAGCCCTCGTCCAGGCCCGTGCCCGTTACGAGGACCCGGAGGAGCAGGTAGCCGAGCTGTCCGCCCTGCTGCTGAAGGACATGATCCGCACCCAGGAGGTGGGGGACGACATGGTCAGCCTCCTGGAGACCACGCTGGCCCACCCCGTGGCCCGGCGCAGAACCAAGAACAACCCTAGGGGAATCTAGTGCTCCATCTCATGGCCTACGCGGTCGCGGCCACCATGACGGGCGTCGCCATCTGGCGGTTCCCTGCCGTCCTGGACAAGGACCCCATCCGGCGCGCCCTTTGGGGATGTTATGCCGGATTCGCGGCCGCCTTGTGGTTGAAAACCCCCTGGGTGGTCTACCACCTCAACCACGGTCCGGTCGTCGACGGCTCGATCCTGCTCAAGCACTATGTGTCCGTCGGCGCCATCGTTTCCATCCTGACCTACGTGGCCGCCTCCTACGGCCGGCACGAAGGCGACGAGGTGCCCAGGCACGTCCAGGTGTCCCGGTGGATCCAGAAGCTCGTCTACCAGAGTTCGATCGGCGCCTTGGTCCTGCTGACCGTCCTGTTCTTCACCGTCGTGGACCGGGCCCACCCCACCACGGACTTCGTCGCCGAGCACGCCGGACAATGGGGGGCGACGACCTACATGTCCGTCTTCTACGTCTACTTGGGCGCGGCGAGCGCGGTCTGCTGCTACCAGTGGAGCAGCGCGATCAAGCGAGCCGAACGCACGTCCCTGAAAGTCGGCCTGATACTGATGTCGGCCGCGATGGTGCTCGGTGTCGCGTACGTCGTCACCCGGGTCACCTGGATGTGGGTCGCGATTGCGCATCCGATCAGCGCGACGCTGAACACGCAACTGGGCGATGACACCGAATACCTGCAGATTGCCCTGTTCTTCTTGTTCGCGGCTGGCGCGTCGATCCCCACGGCCAGCGCCGTCGGGACCCGCACCACGGCCTGGCGCACCATCCGTGACCTGCATCCCCTGTGGTCCACCCTGCTGACCGCCGTCCCGGCCGCCGCTGCCGCGCCGCCGGCTCCCCTTCTGCGCGAACTGACCCGCCTGTCCCCTCCGCTGGCGACCCGGGTCGACGGCATGGTCCAGCAGATCGGCGACGCCGTCGACCAACTGCGCCACTGGGCACCGGAAAACCTGCTGGACGCCGCCGAGGAGGCGACCGCCGACCTGGAGGACGCCCCGGCGGCTGCAGAGGCAGCGTGGATCAACGCGACGCTGGTGGCCAAGGGCAGCGGTGAGCCGTTCCGCGAGCAGCCGGGCGAGGCTCTGCCGGCCAAGCCGATCACGGACCCCGTCGGCGAGGCGGCCTGGCTCCAGCGCGTGCATCGCTCCTACACCGGACTGACCGCCCAGGACGGGCGCCGGCTGCTGGACGAGGCCAAGGAGTTGGCCGCGTGAGCGTCCCGGCAGCAGCCACGACCGGTCGGCAGCGCTGGGCGCATCGGATCACCGACCTCTTGCAGCCCAAGAACGTCCTGCTCGCGGGGCTCACCGCAGTGGGCGTGGCCGCCACCGGGTCCCTGGCCGGTGCCGGCTGGGGACTGTTCGCCGCGGTGTTCGCCGGAGTGGTCCCGGCCGCCTACATCGAGCGCGAGCGCAAGCGCGGAACGTGGGGCGACCGGCACGTGGTCGACCGGGCCAAGCGGCGCCCGATCTTCCTGGTGATCCTCGGCTCGATCGCCGTCGCCGCAGCGCTCATGGTCCTGGCCGGCGCGCCGACCGACATCCTGCGCTCCATGATCGCGCTGTGGGCCATGACGGTCGGCCTGCTCGCGGTCAATGACGCCGGCCGGTGGAAGATCAGCGTGGACGCCGCCGTCGCCTCGGCCGTCGTCACCATGCTGACGGTCGTCGGCTCGCCCTGGTGGGCGGCGGCCTACGCCGCGGTGGCGCTGGTCTGCTGGACCCGGGTTGTCCTGGCCTTTCACACCACCGCCCAGACCCTGGCCGGCACCGCCATGGGCCTGGCCACCGCCCTGCTGTGGCTGGTGTAGACCGCCCATGCACTGAGCACGCACGCCCTGCTCCGGGCCTCCACCCCATGGGCGGGGACGGGACGGCAACGATCCGTACCGCGGGCCCGAGGCACCTTCGGCCAGCTGCCACCGCCGAGGCAGCGGACCTGCGCGCAGCAAGCCATCCGCACAACGACCGAGGAGACCCCCAGTGCTCGAAGAACTCGTCGATGGCCTCGCGGCGGCGATGACGGCCGCCGCCCTGTGGCGCCTGCCGGCGGCGCGCCGCGCGGATCTGCGCCACCGGGCACTGTGGGGCTGCTACGTCGGATTCGCGGGCACCCTGTGGTTGCAGACTCCGCACCTGATCCACGTGCTCGACCATGCGCCCGTGGTCGAGGGATCAGCGCTCCTGAAGGCCTACGTCTCCGTCGGATCGCTGCTCGCGCTGGCCGTGTACATGGCCACCAGCTCCGGCACCTACCGGGGCGCGCGGGCATCGGCGCACGTCGCGGTGTCCCGCTGGATGGTGCGCTACGCACCCTGGACCGCGGCCGCCGTCGCGCTGGTCATGACCGGCCTGTTCTTCACCGTCGTCACCCGAGACCGCACCCACGCGGACTTCGTCGCCTCCCACGCCGGCGACCTCGGCGCTACCGCCTACCTGTCCGTGTTCTACCTCTTCGCCACGGCGACCAACGCGGTGTGCACCTACCAGTGGGGCAGTCTGCTCAAGCGCGCAGACACCAGAACCCTCAAGGCAGGGCTGGGCTTGATGACGGCCGCCATGGTCCTGGGTGTCGCCTACAGCGCGAGCCGGCTGGTGTGGCTGTGGACCGCCGCGGAACACCCGTACACCCCCGCCGCCAACCATGCGATCGCGACCGGCACGGAGTACCTGCAGCTCGCCCTGTTCCTGCTGTTCGCGGCCGGTGCCGCGATCCCGCCCGCGGGCGAGGCCGTCGCCAGAGTGGCCGCCTGGCGCACCATCCGCGACATCTACCCGCTGTGGGCTGGCCTGACCCGCGCGGTCCCCGGTGTCACGGCCGATCCGCCCGGCACGCTGGTCCGCGAACTGACGCGGGCCACCCCCACGGTCACCGCACGGCTGGACCGGATGACCCAGGAGGTCGGCGACATCTGCGAACAGCTGCGTCATTACGCCCCGAAGTACCTCCTGGACGCGGCTGAGGAGGCGTCCGCCGAGCACGAGGATCCGCCGGCGGCCGCCGAGGCGGCCTGGATCAACGCGGCCCTGGTCGCGGTGGCCGAGCACGACCGGCACAACTGCGCATCCCAGCCGCTGCCGACGAAGCCGATTGCCGACAGTGTGGCCGAGGCGGCCTGGCTTCGCCGTGTCGAGCGCGTGTTCGTCACGCTGACCGAGCAGGACGGACGAGCTCTGCTCGACGAGAGTCGGCAGGCGGCCTGACGGACCGGGCCGGCGGGGGCGGGGCGGCCGAGGCCTGCTACCAGGTGATGGGAAGTACCCGCAGGCCGCGGTTGCGGAACGAGGCGTCCCAGGCGAGGTCGGCCGGCCGGCAGGCCAGGCCCAGGGCCGGGAAGCGGCGAACCAGGGTGGTCACCGCGACGGCGGCCTGCATGCGGGCCAGGGCGGCGCCCAGGCAGTAGTGCAGGCCGTGGCCGAAGCTCAGGTGCCCGCCCTGTGCTCGGTCGGCGCGAAAGTCCTGCGGGCCGGTGAACTGCTCGGGATCGCGGTTAGCCGAGGCCAGCGAGAGCCACACGCGGTCACCGGCAGGGATTCGCTCCCCTCCGATTTCGCAGCCCTCGCGGGCGAACCGGCGCGAGGCGAGCATCGAGGGGGTATTCCACCGCAGGGTCTCCTCGATCACCTGGTCCACCGGCAGGCTGCCGGCGGCCAGGGCTGCCAGCTGGCGCGGGTGCGTGAGCAGAGCGAGGACGGTCGTGCCGAGCAGGTTGGCAGCGTTGTCGTAGCCGGCGAAGAGCAGCAGGAAGGCCATGGCCACCAGTTCCGGCTCGCTGAGCCGGTCCTGGTTGTCGCGGGCCTCGACCATCCGCGACAGCAGGTCGTCAGCGGGCTCGGCCCGCTTGGCCGCGATCAAGGCGACGAGGAAGCGGTGCATACTGCCCAGCGCGTGGCGGGACGTCAGCGCCGCATCGGCGGCGGGTGAGCTCAGCGTGTCGGTCCACCGCCGGAAGTCGGTGCGCTGATCCGGGTCGATGCCCAGCACGTCGCAGATCACCGCGAGCGCCAGCGGCGCCGCCAGGTCCTCAACCAGGTCCGCGCTAGTGCCGGTGAACTGGTCGAGGAGTATGTCGGTGTGCCGCTGGACCAGCGGCCGTAGGCTCTCGATGGCTCGTGGGGTGAACACCTGGGCAACCAAACGGCGCAGCCGGGTGTGGTCCGGCGGGTCCAGGTTGAGCAGGTGGGCGTCGAGTTCGGGAGGCATGGACGCGCCGTGGTCGCCGCCGCCGGCCGCGTTGCGCTTGTCGAGCGACAGCCGGGGGTCGGCCAGGGCGGCCCGTACGTCCGCGTACCGGGTCACCAGCCAGACGGGTGCTCCGTCGGGGGTGGTGGTGAGCGTCACCGGCGCCTCGTGGCGCAGTCGGCGGTATTCGGCGTGCGGGTCTGCGAGGAGCGCCGCCCCAAGGAGGGAGGGTCGCTCGCGGTCCGGGTCGCTCACGCGGCCACCGGTGCGCTTCCCGGCGTTGACCGGGCCCGAATCTCGGCGACGAGGGGGGAGGTGGCGTACGCGTCGGCGACCTTGGCCAGCCGGACCAGGTCCGCCTTGTAGGTGCCGTCGTCGCCATCGCTGGGCGCGTCCTCCTCCTCGGTGAAGGGATGTTCGCCGTCCTGGGCATGGGCCAGAAGCGCTGAGGCAATCTGCGCGGCGGTCATGACCACTTCGGCGGCGTCCCCGTCCAGGCCGTGCGCCGCGACCCGTTCGCGCAGGTCCTGCTCGAGCTCCGGGGTGCGGTAGGGCGTCATCTGCATCTCGGCGTCGCGGAGCTCGGCGAACTGCCTGGCCAGCAGGAGCTCGATGCCCTCGATGGTGTGCTCGACCTCGGGATCGTCCTTGCGGCGCAGGGCCAGGGCGCCGTCGCGGACCTCGATGACCAGAGGACCGACCAGTCGGTGGATGGTGCGCAGCGACCAGTGGGAGGTGCGTGGGGTCGAGGTGTAGAACACGGTAATCGGGAACGCCTGGGTGACGTCGAGCCACAGTGGATACAGTTGCCGGTAGAGGCGGTAGTCGGCGGCGAGTTCGCGCACCTGCGTCACGCCGGCGCCCCAGGCGGGCATCGTGAACCCGACCGCGAACAGCGCGGCGGCCACGCTGGCGCTCATCGGGGCGACGATGCTGCTGACGTAGTGCAGCGGCGAGTGCCCGACCAGGTCCCACACCATGTTGACGACCTTGGGGACCGAGTAACCCAGCCCGAAGACGGCACCGGCCGTAACCACCCGCAGACCGCGCCGAAGCCAGGGACGGTCCACGGCCCTGGCGTAGCGCCGGCACAGCACGACGAGCATCCCCATGCTCAGGGTGAACAGCAACTGGTAGCTGAGCAGGAAGATCGAGATGTAGGCGACGGCCTCGAAGTGCACGTCGAAGTCGAGCGGGTGCTCGGGACCGTCCACGTTGCCCAGGAAGAAGAAGACGGTCATGACCACCAGGGTGGCAACCGAGTAGGCCACCAGCAGGCGATGGCGAAGCCGGACCTTGTCCGCGGCGGTGGCCCAGCTGACCAGCAGGGCGACGAAGCTGGTGAGGCAGATCGCCACGCAGATGTAGATGATCAGACTTGCGATGTTCGCCACGCCGAGGATGCGGTCGATCAGGATGTAGACGTGCGGGGAGGCGAGCACGAACGGCGCGGCGAACGTCGCGATCGCCAGGCACAGGAGCTGCAGCTCGGTGTTCTTCCAGTTGTCGAACAGATCGCGGACCTTGTAGAAGAACGCGGACCAGGTGATGACGGAAAGGATTCCGTAGACGACGGTGAGCAGAAGCACGGCTAGTTCTTTCGGTTCGCGTTGCGCTCCAGGGCGGCGCCCAAGTGCTGGACGAGGTTGGCCATCCCCGGGTCGACGTCGGCGCGCGGCACGGGTGCGATGACACGGCCTGCCCGCACGGTCAGCATGGTGGCGACGAGCTCGGCGGCCCGTTCCTCCTGAGTCGTGTAGGCGGTGCGGCCAAGGACGCTGCGCACCAGGGCGGGGTTCAGCGTGGGCATCAGCAACTGCGCGAGTTCGTCCTGGTCCGCGGGGCTGGACTTGTGCCCGAGCCGCATGTGGGCCAGTTCGTGCAGGATGATGTGCACTTGGTGGGCTTTGCGCGTGCCGCCGTACAGGATGTAGTCGCAGTCGTCGGTTGCCACCCACAGGCCGCAGGGGCTTCCGGCGCGGAACCCCCCGGGCATCGGCATCAGGGAGATCGGCCGGTCGCGCTCCTCCTCGAAGAGGTCGACCAGGGCGTTGACGTCGAACGGGACCGGGAGGACGATCTCGTCGACCACTTGGGTGCAGTGGCGGTGCAACTCCTTGGCGTCCAACTCCGATTCCCCAAATCCGGCAGTCCACTGCCATTGAACAAACTTCACGTGAGCCCCCGTGAGCTGGCGACTCCCGCGGAGCAGGAGCCTATAAGAGGCGTTGTAGCTGGTGGACGTCGGGGAGGCGGTCCGCCGTCCGTGGCGTGATCTACATCCGGTGCCTCTTGCTGTCACGGCTGAGGTGTTCCAGGATCGGGCGCAGGGCGTCGAAGGAGTCGTCTGTGAGCTCGGCCACGCGGCGCATGGCCACGGTGCGCGCTCCCATCCGCCTCAGGTTGGTGAGGGTCGCCAGGTCCCTGTCCGTCTCTGCGGCGACCGCGTCGTCGAGGAAGTAGTCGGCCGGGACGCCGACCTTCTCCGCGAGGGCCCGCAGGGGTTCGCGCAGGGGCTCGTTCCACTGGCCGGCGCGAAGGGCGGCGATATCGGCGGCGCCGATGCGAGTGCCCATCGCGCCGGCGGCCGCGGCGAGGCCTTCGTCCGTCTCCAGGCTCTGCCCAGTCGCTGCCGAGTCCCCGGCACCCGGATCGGTGTCCGCGATGTCGGGTTTCGGCAGGATGTCGACCAGGAGGTAGTGCAGTCGTCCCAGCACGGCCTCAGGGTTGGGCGCAGCCGTGTCGGGCGGAAGCTCGGTGTTGGCAGGGTCGACGGCAGGGTCGGGAGGGCTGCCCTCCTCCAGGAAGTATTTGACCTGGACGTTGTAGACGTTCGCGAGCGCTTCCAGGCCATTGATCCCGGGATTCCCGTTCTGTTCCCGGCGCAGGTTGTGCACGGCCTGGTGGCTGATCGTCGGCCCGCCGTGCTGCTTGGCGTAGTCGGCGCTGGCCCGGGCGACGGCGTGGTAGTCCTTCGGGCCGGTGCCGTCCGGGTGGCCGTCCGCCATGAGCTTGGCCAGTTGGATGGCGATCACCCTGGCTATGGGCCCGCGGAGTGCGGGCGCGTTCTCCTCACCCATCTACCTGCATCACTCCTTGAGCCGTCCGGACATCGCGCATTGGAATCTACCCTACTAGACGGTGATCATGAATATCAGTCAAGCATCTATTAGGGTTGACAAGCTACCGGCTGGCTCTGCACGATCTTAACGAGCCGGTCACTGACTGGCCGGTAGCTATCGCCGGGCGTACACGTCCGGCACCAGCGGGCGGGGTGCAAAAGGTACGTGACGGGGGATCAGGTCGTATTTCAGGCCGCTGGCGTGAGTGCTGTGTCCAGCGACGGCAGCACCTGGACGAACCCCGCCGATTCCGCACCCCCCGCCGCGCGCTGGTCCCTCTGCGCGACCGCCGGGCCAGTGCGCCCGGCGGGCCGTCCGCAGACGGCCCCGTGCGCGACGCCAACCCGCGACCGCACGCGCACAGAGGCCGACGTGAAGAGGTGGGGGATGTTCGAGACACGGCATTTGAAGCGACGCCTGGAAAGCATGCCGTTCCCGGTGCCGTTCAGCATCGACGGACTGGCGGCCGCCATGGGCCAGTTGTCCGGACGACGCATCGAGCTCGTCAAGGTCGACCCGCCTCGCCACACCGACCTGCGCACCGCCTGCGGCCTGCGGGCCCACTGGGACGAGACCACCTACATCCTGTACCGGACCCGGCCCACCGAGAACCAGATGCGCCACACGATCCTGCACGAACTCGCGCACGAGTGGCTCGGACACGGCGTCACCGCGGAGGCCGAGAGCCGACGCACCCCCCTGCCCGGCGAACTGCTCACCGAGTTGGCCGCCCCCATCAACCCGGGAGCGGTGCTGCAGAGCCTGACCACCTTCCGGCGGGCCGAGGAGCGCGAAGCCGAACTGGCCGCGCTGCTCATCAAGGACATCGTCCGGCCCCTGCCGGTGGGCCCCGACTCGATCTCGGTGGTCGACGCGTCGCTGACCCACCCCTTCGCCCCGGTCCTGTGGCGAGGCGCTGTCTGAGGGCGCGACCCTGCCACCGAGGCCGTCGGGGCTGTGGCGTCCGTTCCTCAGCCGCGACGGGCCTCGGGGCCGCCCTCGCGCTCGGCCTGGGCGATCAAGTCGGTCAGCTTGTCCAGCATCTCCTTGGACAGACCGAACTCCTCGGCGCCGCGCGCGGCCAGGGCCAGGCGCGAACGGCCCCCGTCGGCGAGCTGGCGGATCCCGTCGACCACATTCCTTGCCACCGTCTGATTGCTCATCAGCACCAGTGGGGAGACGCCGAGCACCCGCGCCAGGGCCTCGTGGAAGGCCGTCGCGTCCGCCGGCGCGGGAAACGCCTCCTCGACGTTTCGCGCCCCGCTGCGCAGCGCCTCCAGTACGCCGGGGGCGAGCAGGTCCCGGCCGGCCTCCTGGTTGAGGCGCCGGGTCAGCTCGACGTCACCGGGGATCGCGCCGTCGGGGAACGACGCGGCCAGCGCCTGGGCGATCCGCTCCGCGAAGGTCTGCGTGGCCACCGGCTCCGCGGGTGCGGAGTCCTGGGCGCCGAACGTGCGGTCCTGAGCCGCCATCAACTCCGACTCGGTCACTCCGTAGGCGGCCGCGAGAGCCGGCACGTACTCGGCCTTGAGGCGCTGGCGCGCCCTCTCGGCACGGTTGATCGGCGTGGTGGACGTGCCGATCCGCTCGCCTGCCTGAGGCTGGGTCAGCTCCGCGTCGCAGCGCAGGTCCGCGAGGTCCGGGGCGCCGGTCCGCGGGAACAGCTCGTCCAGGTCCGCCCCCAGGGCCCGGGCGATGGCCGGGAACTTCTCGTACGTGGGGAAGCTCGCGCCGGTCTCCCACTTGGAGATCTGGTTCGTGGCGACCTGCATCCGCTCGGCCAGCTGGGCGCCAGACACGTCCGCAGCTCTGCGGCGCGCGCGCAGCAGGTGACGGTCGAAGTGGCGATGCGGCATGGCGGTACTCCTGGAAGATCGGTCATTTCGAGCCTGGGCTGAGCAAGCTAGCCCCAAAAGCTTGATAATCCAAGGTATCTTTTATACTTTGACTTACCGAGGATCTTGTTCGACATTGCACATCATGCACCGTCGGTGGGCTGGTTGGCGATCCTCTGCCCGCACAATGCCCTCCGTCAACCTGTCGGAGGGTGCCGGAACCGGCCAGTCAAAGGCCTGAGAAACCGCCTGGCCGGTTCCGGGATGTCACACATGGGAGACGAGAATGAGTGTGCCACCCCTGGCTGTGCAAGCCCAGCCGCTGCGCCGCCGTCGATACGCAATCGTGCTGGCCACAGCCACCGCGCTCGCCGCCGGCCTGTTCCTCGCCCCGGGCGCCCACGCGGCCGACAAGTGGGGCCCGGGCTACCTGATCCCCGACTCCCAGGGCCGACCCGACACCTCCCACATCGGCGCCTACGGCCCGCCCGGAGCGTCGATCTCAGGCCTTCCGGGCCTGGCCTACTGCGCGGACCCCGACCTGATCGGCCCCGCCGGATCCGGCGGCTACAGCGCACCGGCCGACACCTCGACCTGGGTCTCGAAGATCACCGGCGCACCGGTGCCCGCCGCGAACGTCGCCCGCGCCGCCTACGTCCTGTCCACCTACGGGCAGACCTCCAGCGACGCCCAGGCCGCCGCCGTCGACGCGTCGATCTACACCCTGCTCAACCCCGGCAGCACCTACGCCCTGCCCAACGGCACCCGCGCGCTGCAGCGCCTGAGCTACCCGAACGTCTCCGCGTCGGCCAAGACCCAGGCCGAGGACTACCTGGCCCGGGCCGCGGAGTTCGCCGGCCCGTACACCCTGGAGGTCCACCCCGGGACCGCCGCCAAGATCGGCCAGAAAACGACGGTGGCCCTGGACGTCCTGTCCGCCAGCGGCCACAAGGTCCCCGGCATAAAGATCACCCTGACCGCCGGATCCGCCGCGCCAACCAGCGTGACCACCGACTCCGAGGGCGCCGCCTCGACCACGCTGACGCCCGCCGCGGCCGGCACCGTGGACCTCAAGGCCAGCGCCCCCGACCTGCCCGGCGTCGCCCTGCGGGCAGCGTTGCCCGCCGACAGCGGCGCGCAGCGCATGCTCCTGGCCGGCGGCAGCTCCACCGCGTCCGCCCAGACCCAGCTGACGGTCACCGCCCCCAAGGGCGGCATCAAGGTCCTCAAGACCGACACGAAGACCGGCAAGCCGCTGCCCGGCGTCGTCTTCCAGGTCCGCGACACCGCCGGCAAGACCGTCGCCTCCGGGACCACCGATGCCCAAGGCGTCTGGGAGGCCGACGGCCTGGCCCCCGGCGCCTACACGGTGCACGAGGTCGCCGCCCCGGTCGGGTACCAGCTCGCCTCGGACCGCAGCGCCACCGTCACCGACGGCACCGTCACCACCGTGAGCGTCACCGACTCCCCGTTCACCGGCGCCATCAAGATCGTCAAGACCGCCGCCGACACCGGCAAGCCACTGGCCGGCGTCGCCTTCCAGATCAAGGACTCCACCGGCAAGGTCGTTGCGACCGGCACCACCGACGCCCACGGCGTCTGGGAGACCGAGGACCTGCCGCCGGGCACCTACACCGTCCACGAGCTGAAGGCCGTCAACGGCTACCAGCTCGCCGCCGACCAGACCACCACGGTCGCCGCAGCCACCGTCACCGTGGCCGTCCACGACGTCCGCATCCCCACCAAGCCCGCCCCCAAGCCCCGCCCGGTGACCATCACCACGCTGCCCAAGACCGGAGCCTGACACCCCGGCACCCCGACGTCACCCACCCCACCCGCACAGCGACCGGCTCGGCGGGACGGCACCGGCATACCCGCCGCCGTCCTGCCGCCCCGCCGCGGGCTGCACCAACCCTGGAACCGTCATGCCTCGAAGCCCGATGCCCCCGCACACCCGCAACCGAATCATCATCGGAGCCGCCGCGCTGAGCCTGTTCGCCCTGGGCGCCGACGCCGCATGGACCACCGACTGGAACCCGCAGCCCACCCACCCCGCAGCGCTGACCATCACCGCCGCACCCACCACGAACGCAACCGCCGCACCCACGGCCACCACGAGCGGCGACCCGCTGACCGGGGCCAACCCCACCACCACCGCAAGCGACCACACCACGGCCGCCCCCGGCGACGCCCAACGGGCCCTGACCACCTGGCGATCCAGCAACCCCGCCCCCTCCGCCCAGGCCGGCACCAGCGGAGCCGCAGGAACGATCACCGAGGTGCTGCGCGTCCCCGCCCTGGGCGCCGACTGGGCCGAACCCATCTACGAAGGCGTCGGCGTGACCCAACTGGCCGCCGGCGTCGGCCACTTCCCCGGCACCGAGCAGCCCGGCCAGGTCGGCAACTTCGCGATCGCCGGCCACCGCTCCGGGGTGGCCGACCCGGCCTTCCGCAACATCACCGCCATCACCCCCGGCTCCCTGATCGAGGTCACCACCGCCCAGCGCATCACCTACACCTACACCGTCACCGCCACCTCCACCGTCGCCCCCACCGACGTCGACGTGATCGCCCAGGTCCCCGGCCACCCTGACCAGACCCCCACCCGGGCCGAACTCACCCTGATCACCTGCTGGCCCGCCGACGGCCACGCCAAGCGCGTCGTGGTCCAGGCCGTGCTGACCGCGCAGACCGGCGGCGCGTAGTGGCCGACGAACCCGAGCACAACGCCCAGACCCCGGACAGCGAGACCGCGCCGAGGACCGTCAGGATCCAGCCCGCACGGCCCAGGGCGATCCCCGCCACCGGCCGCGGCCGCACCCCTCGAACCCAGCAGCGGCCCGCGCCGGCCCACGACTTCGCCCCGGACCTGGAGGACCAGGACCGGGACGAGGAGCCGGGCTCGCGCAGCGTCACGATCCAACCGGCCCGGGCGTGGCCGGTGTACGAGGTCGACCACGCCCGCGCCGAACTCCTGGCCCTGCAACTCCTGTCGACCGGCTACTCCGTCTTCCGGGTCGCCCACCAGACCCGCCTGAGCAAGCGCGAAGTCCGCCGCCTGTCCGCGATCGTCGCCGACGAGGCAGCGGACCCACGCCCCCCGAAGATCGTCGGCCGCAGCCCCGCCCGACCCACCGGCGCGCCCTGCCGCCCTCCCTCTCCCGCCCCGGAACCCGCGCCGGACGAACCGGAACAGATGAGCCTTCTCGACTGAGCCGGACGCCCGGCGTCCCCCAGCAGCACCAGGCCCGCCTGCCCGCGGGTCTGTTTCGCGCACCCGAAACTGGAACCCCTCCGTGCCCCGCACCCGCGTCGCCCCCCGCCGGACCAGCGCCCCCCTGCCCCGGCTCACCCCAGTCCCGGCCCCGCAGCAGTGGACCCGCTCCACCGAGGGCCGGATCGCACTGGACCCCTCCTCCTGGATGCAGGCCGTCCACTGGGCCGTCGACCACGCCGAACTGGCCGGAGAGCGCACCCACGGCCCGCGCCGCCTGGGCCGCTCGACCATCCGTATCGCCCAGGTCCTGGCCGAACTCAAGGACTGCCGCCCCGGCATCGCCTACCTGGTACGCACCGTCAAGCTGAAGGCGAGGACCGTGAAGTACCACCTGGGCCTCCTGCGCGAGGCCGGCCTGCTCGCGTACCGCTTCAAGGGCACCCGCGTGGCCGACGTCGGGTCCCTGGCCAGTGAGTTCGACCGGGTCATCCCGCCCGCCTACGACGAGGCCGTACGCCTGCGCACCCGCGCCTCCGAGACCCACATCCGCATTGTCTGCGGCATCGAGGACGAGGGCCGCCCCCTGATGCGGACCCTGTGCCGCAAGGCCGGCCGCAAGCTCCGCGCCCAGCGCCGCCCCGCCCCCGGCGAGGCCCGCAACGCCGCCCCTTCCACCGGGCCCCGAACCACCCCCCGTTGCACCCCAAGGGTGGGTGGTTCTACTCAGCGCTTTACTGACGGTCTGACTCTCCTTCCCTCTGAGAGCGGACAGCCCACCAACCCCGCGAAAACCGCCACCAGGACGCGAGCGCGCACCCTCAACGCCGTCGGACGCCGTCACCAGCTCTCCCGCGAGCTCATCGAGCAGGTCCCGTGGCTCGCCCGTGCCAACCCGCAGCGGATCTCCTGGATCGTCCGGCACCTGGCCGACGCCGGCTGGAGCACCATCGAGGTCGTCGCTGTCCTGGCGCTCTGCCCCCCGGCCACCACCGTCCACCGGCCCTCCGGATTCCTCGCCCACCGCCTGCGCGGAACCCACCTGCTCTACGACACACCGGACAAAAGGAACAACGTCGTCACCTGGTGGCGAGACTCCCGCATCGCCGAGCAGTCCCGGCACACCGAATGGGACACCACCTGGACGCCCCCTACCAGCCGCGCCGTCACCCGCGAGGTCAACAACGCCCTGACCGGAATGCACCGGGCCAAGCCGTCGATGGCCGAACCCGCCCTCGTGCTGGATTCGAGCGGCCGGGCCGACCTCGACCAGCTCGACCCGGCCGATGTCGTTGCCCTGCGCCTGGCCGCGCAACAGGACCACGGCCTGATCCGCGCCACCATCACCCATAGCGGCGAGGACTACGCGAGGCGGCTGTTCACCAACCGCCTCGTCGACCGCGCCACCGATTTCGCCAGCCGCTCCCTGATTCGCCTGCACGACCGATGGGGGCACGCGTGAGCGAGTCCAGTGGGGCCGACCTGGCCCGCATCGCGCTGGCCGCCGCCAAGAAGGCCGCTGCCGAACGTGGGGCCGACCAGAGCGTCAAGCGGGTCCCCAAGCGGCGACCGGCCACCCGGCACACCGGACGCGACCCGATCGGCCTGGGCTCCGCGCTCGGCGCGCTGATGGGCGACCGCGGCTGGCAGGCACCGGCCGCCGGCGGATCCGTCCTGGACGCCTGGCCCACGATCGCCGGCCGGGACCTGGCCGTCCACGTCACCGCCGTGGCCTTCGAGGTGACCAGCGGCCGACTGGACCTGGCCGCCGACTCCGGCGCCTGGGCCTTCCAAACGCGCCTGAACATGGCGCAGCTCATCGCCAGGGCCAACCGGGCCGCCGGCCGCGAGGTCGTGCGCGACATCCGCGTCCTGTCCCCGGGCCGCGCCCGAAATCAGCGGCCCACCACGGCGACGGCGACCGAATCACGCGAACCGGTCCACCTGCTCCCGCGTCCCGCCGTCGTGCCGCCGACCGCCTACCAGCTGGCCCGCCAGGCATTGCGGGAACAGCGAGCCTCGAGATCCCCCAACCCGCTGGTCGTCGCGGCCGCCGCCCGCGAGGAGTCCAGCCCCCACTTCCACGAGCCCGCCCACGTCATGGCGGAGATCACCGCTCGCCTGCACGGGCTCTCCGACGACCACATCCCCCGCATCCTCCAGGAGACCACCCGTGATCAGTGATCCTTGCAACCCGAACGCCCGGCTCGAACGTGCCCCGGCTCGCATGCGCCGCATCCCCGTGCGGCGCGCCCACGACACCGGGCCGGTGGCCGGCTGATGACTCAATACCTCCACGGCGAGCGTCGGGCCGCCCTGGTCGCTCAGGCCAGCAAGCGCTACGCGGCGGGCCTGACGATCCGCCAGGTGGCAGCTGAAATCGGCTACTCGTACTGCGCGACCCGGAACATGCTGATCCGCGCCGGCGTCGAGCTGCGCCCGCGTCCGCGCGGACTCACCACAGAGTCGCCCCAGCAGAAGCACGACGGCGGCCGGCAGCAATCCACCAGCCCTGCCGGCGCAGCCACCACCGACCGCCATGCGGCCTGACGCGGACGACCTGAGCGACCCACAGACCGCGCCCCGCATCCGAATCCCACCTCCGCCCGCTCGTCCCCCGACCACAGCAAGGACTGCCATGCCCAGCGAGACCCCTCGAACCCAGCAGCCCGCTCACCCTCACCCGCCGCGTCGAACGGCCTCGATGATCACCGACGACGAACTCGACCTGCTGTACGCCGAGCTCGACCAGTACCGGCACCTGCTGCGCGTCATCGGGCTGCCGCCGGGAGTCGTCCCAGCCGAGGAGGGTGACAAGCCCGTCATGTGATCGCCCGCGAGGGTGAGCGCGGCAGGTCGGCCGCAGCCGGCCAGTAGCCCAGCGGACGGATTCCTTCCCGAGCCCGCACCCGGGCGGCTACCTTGGTGCCATGCCAGAAATCACCATCCAGGTCAACGCAGAGGACTTCGAGGAGGTCCAGCGCGTGGCCGCCGCCCAGCACGTGGATCCCGAGGGGTACCTCTCCCAGGTCCTTGCCAGCAACCTGGCCCGCACCCGGTTCCAGCAAGGCGCCGCGGCGTTCATCGCCGAGCACGCCGCAGGCTTCGCCGACCACTTCGGCATCCCTGCCGAATCCCGCAGCGCAGCCTGAGGACGAGCATCCGTGCAGCTTTCGATCGACCGTGCCTGGCTGCTTGAACTGGCCCGAGAGCAGATCCCGGGCGATCCGGACGTATTGGACTGGGGAGCGACCGCCGCCGCGGTGGCACGCCACTGCGACGAAGTACTCGGCACCCCGGTCTACGCCAAGGCCCACCAGAGGGCCGCCGCGCTCCTGCAGACCCTGGTGCGCGTTCCCGCACTGGAGCACTCCAACGAGCTGTTCGCCGCCACGGCTGCCGCCGCGTTCCTCAACGCCTGCGGGCTTCGCGTGTCCGTCACCACCAAGGAAGCCGTCGACCTGGTCGAGCGCACGGCGAGCGGCGAGTTCGACGTCCGCCAGGTCGCCGCTGCCCTGAAGACCTGGATAGACGTCTCCCACTGAGCCGATCGGCCCTCGGCCGCGCACTGTTCCTGGGGTACGCGACCGAGTCCCCGGCCGCCCCGTCGAATCGGCGGCGCGGCAATGAGCCAGGACCACGGGGGAGAGCGCCCGGCCGGGCATCATGATGCCGACGGATGGGGCGGTGCCGCACCCGCACCGGCGTGGGGAGAGACCGATGAGCGACGCATCGCTGTCCGGCTGGCGGGCCACCGGGCTCATCTGGAGCGCCCGGCATCCCGTGCTGGAGTGGTCCGGACCGGGCGGCGCCACCAGGACGAGCCCGCTGCCCGCCGGGGCCGACCTGGCGTTCGCCTGCGGACCGAACCGGCTGTGCATCGGGGTATGGCGCTCCGGGGCGCGCCGTGCCTGCCCGATCGCCGAGCGGATCGCCGCCGGAGCCCGCAGCGCGCAGTGCCCCGCCTGCCAGGCACTGGACCGCTCCAGCTCGATCGCCACCGACACCCGGCTGACGGACCCGCGCCCCTTCTGCGTCTACCTCGCCCACCACGGCAGCACGATCAAAGTCGGCATCACCGCCGCGGAACGCGGCGACGCCCGGTTGCTGGAACAAGGAGCCTTGGCATCCACCATCCTGTCGACGGGCACCCTGCTCTCTGGCCGCCGCACCGAGATCCTGATCACCACCGCCCTGGGCCTGCCCGACCGCGTCTCCAGCTCCCGCAAGCGCGATGCCCGCGCGCGCCCCGGGTCGGCCGGCGAACGCGCCGCCGAGCTCCTCGCCGCCGCCGCCCGTACCCGGCAGCTGGCTGGCTGGCCCGCCGAGCAGCGGCAGCATCCGCTGCAGGTCTCGGACCACACCGAGGCCTACCACCTGCCACCAGGCGGCCTGCACCCGGTTGCGGCCCTCGCGGCGCTGGAACCCGCAGCCGTCGTCAGCGGCCGCACGGTCTGCCGGATCGGCACCGACCTGTACCTCGACGCCGCGCCCGGACTCCTCTTGATCGACACCCGGCTGCTGGCCGGGTGGGCCCTTGGCCGCGCCGCACCGGGTGCGGCGTTCACCGCGGCACTCCACCCGCTCGACCCCCGGCAGGCACACGACCAGGACGCGCTCTTTTGACCCGCACGCCGCCAAACGGAGGCGGCCGACGTCGTCTCAGAGGGGCACCAGCCCGGTCCACGGTTCGCAGCCGGGCAGGTCAGACGCCCTCGGCGAGAACCCTGGCCAAGCGTTCGACGAAGTCGGTCAGCTGCTCCAGCCCCGGTCCGCGGCGTGCCCGGCGGAAGCCGTGGCGACGGCCCCAGAAGGCCGCCTGGACGGCATGCAGCTGCGCCCACCGCTGGGTGCGGTGGCGGTCCAGTTCCGCGGACTCCGTGAACACGTCCAGGACGCGGCGGGCTGAGCGGCCAAGGTCGGTGGCTTCGAGCAGGACCGTTGCGCGGGACTTGAGCAGGGTTCCGCCGTCGTAGGCGCGATCCCCGGCGTACCCCTTGGCGTCCACGGCCAGCCACGCCTCGCGGTCCGCCGCCAGGATGTTCCGGGCATGCAGGTCGCCGTGGACGAGGACGTCCGGCTGGTCGCGGCCCAGAACGCGGACGGTATCCACGGCGGCGTCCACCACGTACGGGGGCAGGGAGTGCGGAAGCTCGCGCGAGTCCCGGAGCAACTGCTCCTCCCAGTCGTCGGCCCGCTCCCGCAGCCGGGGAAGGCCGGGCGGGGCGGGGACCGCCAGTCGGCGACTGATCCGTCCCGCCACCGCGACCACCTCGTCGCCGTCCTGGACCTGCGCGAGGGTTGACGTCCGGGTCCGCTCCAGCAGCATCGCGAAGTGCTCGTCGTCGCGCTGGTAGAGGCGTACGGCCCCGTGGCCGCCCCACGCCGCCAGCGCGTCCGGTTCGTGCGTGTTGCCGGGGTGCGGGAAGGACACTTTCAGTACCGCGGGCCCCTGCCAGGAGCGGCTTGCCGGCACGACCAGCCCGACGCCGCCGTAGGTGACCTCCCCGTCGGCTTCGCACCCCCAGCGGTCCAGCAGCCTCTGTGCGATCGCGGGCAGCTCGCCGATCCACTGCGCCCCCGGCTCCCCTTCGCGTTCGATGGTGGTGCGTGCGAACGGCTCGGGAACCTGGATCATGCAGGCACCCTATGCGGGGCCGGCCGCAGCCGAGGGCTCTGTGCAGTCGCCGCAGATGGCGCGGCGCGGCGCGGCCGACGTCCGGGCCGACCGGATGTCCCGGGGGGTGCCCGGCCCGTATTTTCTTTTCGACCTCTCTGGCAGGGCCCCCTGTCGCCCCAGGCGGCGTCAAGTTCCGCCGGGGGTCGCACGGTTGGCCCGCAGCGTGCGGTCTGGGCCCGTCACTGATGCTCAAGATCACGCTGACCTGCACGAACATACGAGTAGAACAAATATTCGATAAGAGGCACACTGGTGTTCCCCGCACGGGAAAACATGGATAAAGGGGATAAAAGGGCAAGGAGGTGTGGCAGTGCCGTTTCCGCACCTGCACACCTCCACCGGCTTCAGCTGGGGCTACGGCGCCTCCCACGTCGCCGACCTCGTCGCCCGCGCCGCCGAGCGCGGCATCCCCACCCTGGCCCTGACCGACCGCGACACCACCATCGGAACAACCCGCTTCCTCCAGGCCTGCGACCAGCACGGGATCCGCCCGATCCTCGGCGTCGACCTGGCCGTCGCCGCCCGCCGCCCGTCCGGTCCGCACCCCCGCACCCGCACACCCGCTCGCGGCGGCGCCCACGTCAGCGAACCAGCCCTGCGCACCACCGTCCTCGCCCAGGACCGCGCCGGCTGGACCCGCCTGTGCCGCCTGCTGTCCTCCGCCCACGCCGGCCCGGACGCCCCCACCGCCACCTGGCACGACCTGCACACCCACGCGACCGACCACCTCACCGTGCTCCTCGGGCCGAACGCCGAACCCCTGCGCGCCCTGACCATCGGCCGCACCGACCTCGCCGAACAGCTCCTGGCCCCCTGGCAGGACCTCGCCGGGCAGAACCTGCGGCTGGAGATCGTCTGCTACGGCCTGCCCGGCACCGGCCCCGGATCCGTACGCCTCGCCGCACACACCCTCCAACTGGCCGACCGGCTCGGCGTCACCGCGGTGCTGACCAACGCCGTCCGCTACGCGAACCCCGACCAGCACCGCCTGGCCGACGTCCTGGACTCCGCCCGACTGCTGCGCCCTATCGACCGCCGGCGTCTGGACTGCGGCGAGCGCTGGCTCAAGGACCCCGCGGCCATGGCCGAACTCGCCGGCCGCGTCGCCCTGGCAGCCGGCTGCGACCCGCGCCGCGCCGCCCGGCTCCTGGACGACACCCGGACCACCGCCGAGCAGTGCGTCCTTGACCCGGTCACCGACCTGCGCCTGGGGACCGCGCACTTCCCCGAGCCGCAGGCCGTCGGCGCCGACGCGACACCCGGGGCCGGAGCCCGCCTGCTGCGCGAACGCTGCGAGGCCGGGATGGTGCGCCGCGGACTGGACCGCGACCGCGAGGCGCTCCAGCGCCTGGACGCGGAGCTCGAGGTCATCGCACGCCTTGGCTTCGAGTCGTACTTCCTCGCAGTCGGACAGGTGGTCCAGGACGTCCGGGACATGGGCATCCGGGTGGCCGCCCGGGGCTCCGGCGCCGGGTCGATGGTCAACCACGCCCTGTACATCGCCGCCGCCAACCCGCTCAGCCACCGACTCCTTTTCGAGCGCTTCGTCAACGAGAAGCGCGCCTCCCTGCCGGACATCGACCTGGACGTGGAGTCGGCGAAACGCCTGGCCGTCTACGACAGGATCATCGAGCGCTTCGGGCCCGAGCGGATCGCCGTGACGGGGATGCCGGAGACCTACCGAGCCCGCCAGGCACTGCGGGACTGCTCACTGGCCCTGGGCATCGCCCCGCCCGAGGCCGACCGGATCGCGAAGGCGTTCCCGCACATCCGCGCGTCCGACATCCGGGCGGCCCTCGCCGAGCTCCCGGAACTTCGGGACCTCGCCGCCGTCGCCGAGCGCTACGGCCCGCTGTGGGAACTCGCCGAGGGGCTGGACAAACTCGTCACCCAGTACTCGATGCACCCGTGCGGGGTGATCTTGTCGGACGCGACCCTGCTCGACCGGCTGCCCGTCCAGCCGACAGCAGCGGGATACCCGATGGTCCAGGCCGACAAGGACGATGTGGACCTGGCCGGCGGCTTCGGCTGGGCCCTGCTGAAACTGGACGTGCTGGGCGTGCGCATGCAGTCCGCGATGGCGCACGCGGCCGCCGAGATCCGCCGCACCACCGGCCAGGACGTGGACCTCGACGACGCCGAGCAGGTTGATCCGGCTGACTTCTTCGCCTTCAAGCTCATCCAGGAGGCCCGGACACTCGGCTGCTTCCAACTCGAGAGCCCCGGCCAGCAAGATCTTTTGTCTCGGCTTCAGCCCCGCGACGTCCAGGACGTCATCGCCGACATCTCGCTGTTCCGCCCCGGACCGGTCGCCGGCGGCATGCCCGAGCGGTACATCGCCGCCCGGCACGGAACCGCGCCCGCCTACGCCCACCCGGACCTGGAGCCCGTGCTCGGCGACACCTACGGCGTCACCATCTGGCACGAGCAGATCATCGACACCTTCGCCCAGCTCACCGGCTGCAGCAGGGAGATGGGCGAGGTCGCCCGCCGGGCCCTGGGCGACGAACGCCGCCTGCCCGCCCTGGAGACCTGGTTCCGCCAGCAGGCATCCGCACGCGGCTACAGCCAGCAGGTCCTCGACGAAGTCTGGGAAACAGTCCGGGAGTTCGGGGCCTACGGCTTCTGCCGCGCCCACGCGGTCGCCTTCGCTGTACCCGCCCTGCAGAGCGCCTGGCTCAAGGCCCACCACCCGGCCGCCCTACTCGCGGGCCTGCTGGAGCACGACCCCGGCATGTGGCCGCGCCGCGTCCTGGTCGCCGACGCCCGCCGCCACGGCGTCGCCGTCCTTCCCGTCAACGTCAACCGCTCACGCCCCCAGCACAGCGTCGAGCCGACCGAACCGGGACACTGGGGAGTACGGCTGGCACTGACCGCCGTCAAAGGCATCCGCGACGACGAGGTCCAGCGCCTGGCCGAGGGCCAGCCCTACGCCTCCCTCTCGGACCTGTGGCAACGCGCCCGACCGACCCGACCCACCGCCGAGCGGCTCGCGCAGATCGGCGCACTCGCCGACCTCGCCACCGGACTCACCCGACGCGACCTGCTGCTGCAGATCACCGAGATGCACCGACAGAGCCGTACCCGCACCGCCGACGGACAACTCCTCCTCGACGACTCCCCCCTGTCCGCCGAACCCAGCGGCCTGCCCGAAATGACCAGCCGCGAAGCCCTCGGCGCGGAACTGACCGTCCTACAGATCGACGTCACCACCCACCTCATCGAACACCACCACCGCCTGCTCCGCGAGATCGGCGCCACCGACGCCGCCCACCTGGCCGACCTGGACGCCGGACGCACCGTCCTGGTCGCCGGCGTCCGCGCCTCCGTCCAGACACCCCCCATCGCCAGCGGAAAACGAGTGATCTTCCTGACGCTCGAGGACGGCTCCGGCATGGTCGACGTCGCCCTGTTCCAGGACTCCCACCCCCGCTGCGCCCACACGGTCTTCCACAGCGGACTGCTGCTCATCCGCGGCACCGTCTCGCGGCGCGGCAACCGACGCACCGTAGTCGGCACCATGGCCTGGGACCTGGACCGCCTCGCCGCCGCACGCCGAGACCACGGCCCGCAGGCCGCCCTGGCCCTGCTGGGCACCGACGCTCCCGCCCCGCCCAGCACCCCCGCCGCGCCGGGAGCGGGCCGCACCCTGACCGACGGCACGACCGGCGCCCGCCTGCACGCCTGGGCGGACCTCCAACCCGCCGGTACCCGCTCCGCCGACCTGACGGCCCTCGGGCACGCCAGCCCCGGTTCCGCCGGATGAACCCGACCACCCGCATCCTCGCCCACGTGCGCTTCCACACCACCGCGCACGATCCCGCCCAGTACCGGGAACTGATGGACCTGCTGGAGGACATCACCCCGCTGGTCCAGGCCCTGCCCCCGTACGAGGCCGTCGCCGACCTGACCGGAGCACCCCGCTACTGGGACAGCGACTCCCAGGGACTGGCGCACCTCATCCAACTGCGCACCCTGGCCCTGCACGACATCACCACCACCGTAGCCACCGCCCCCTCCCTCATGCTCGCCGCCATCGCCCTGACCACCGCCGACCCCGGGCACAGCGTCCACCTCGAGGACGACCCGCTCACGATCCAAGCGTTCCTGCGCCGCCAACCCCTGGACGCCCTGCCCGGCATCGGCCCGGTCACCGCCCGCACCCTGCGCCACCTCGGACTGCGCACCGTCGCCGACGTCGCCGACCTTCCCTCCGCGACCCTGCAACGCCTGGTGGGCGCCACCGCCAGCCGCCAGATCCGCGAGCGAGCCCTTGGCCACGACCCGCGCCCCGTCCAACCCGGCCGCCCCGCCGAGAGCGCGGCCGCCCACCACCCCTTCCGCCACGACGAACTCCTGACCACCGCCCACCGCGGCGCCCTGATCGGCCTCGCCGACGCCCTCGGCAACCGCCTGCGCCGCCACCAACAGGTCGCCCGCGGCATCGAGGTCACTGTCCGCTACGCCGACCGCACCCACACCACCCGTAGCCGCCGCCTGCCCGAACCAACCGCCCACACACCCGACTTGGCCACCTGTGCCCAGGCCGCCTACGACGCCCTCGGACTCCAGCGGGCCCGCGTGCGCAGCATCACGCTGCGCTGCCAGGACCTCGCCCCCGCCCAGCTGACCCCCCGCCAACTCAGCCTGGACCCGCGCGCGGAGAAGGCCAGACGCGTGGAGGCCGCCACCGACCGGGCCCGCCTGCGCTTCGGGCCCGGGGCGGTCACCATCGCAGCGGCGGCCACCGGCGAGCTTCACCGCCGTACGGCCTGAACCCCGGTGCACCGGCCAACCGGTGACGCAGCGTCGACGAAACTTGACAGCACCAGTATGATCATCTAACCCTGTGTGATCATCAGGCCCGCAGTGGCCGCCAGGGCAAGACCACTCCCCAATCGTCGACCATCCCGCAGGTGAACCGGACATGAGCTCCAGCAACCACCAGCGCACGCAGACGCGCCCCGGTGGCTGCGTCGGCTTCTTCGCGCTCCCCTTCTACTACGCCATCCGCATCTTCCGCCCCAGCCGCAGCGACCGCGTCGTCGACGCCGGCGTCAACCTCGCCCAGCGCGCCCGCACCGCGGTGGGCCTGGCCGCCACCGCCTGGCTCCTGTACGCGTACCCGCTGCACGAGAGCGCGGCCCACTACGCGCAGAACCAGATCCTCGGAGCCCTCCAGGCCACCGGCGTCCTGATCATCGCCGGCCCGCTCGCGCTGGCCGTGTTCGTCATCGCGGCCCGTAGCCCCGGCCGCGCCCTCTACTGGCGGCGCCTGGCCGGCCCACTGGCGGCCTTCAGCTCCCTGTTCGGCGCCGTCCTGCTGGCCTGGTACCTGATCATGGACAGCGGTGCCCGGACCCTGGCCCTACACCTGGGCTGGTTCGCCGGCTTCGCCGACCTCGCCGGCCTCCTCGTGGGCTTCGGCGCCCTGGCCTTCGCCGGCACCGGCGCAGTCATCGCTGTCCACCACGTCTTCCGCACCGCCGACGTCCACGAAGTACTACCGCCGCTGATCAGCCCCGTCCTGGTGTGGGCCATGATGGTTCTGCAGCTCCTGCAGACCTCCGACGTGACCGCGCCGCAGTGGATCCAACTGCTCTTCCTCATCGGACCGCCGCTGTCGGTCACCGCGCTGGCGGCCTTTGAGCTGCGGCGCCTGCGGACCCGCTGGGGAATCACCATCGGCAGCGCCCTGCACCGTGTACCCGTCCAGCCGGCGCGCTGAACCGGGGTGCTGCTCCGGTGGTCCGTCCGGTCCGTTATCGGGCTGTGCCGTCACGGGGCAGCCCGTCGATCCGACGGGCTCGGGTCGGACTTGCATCCCCAGGGTCCTGCCGTGGCGAAGAACTCAGTGCTCGATGGCGGTGGCCGGAGCGGCGTCGGGATCGATGGCCTGGATCAGCCTGCGCAGTGTGTCTTGTGCAGCGGCGCCTGACGGAGCTACATATCGTCGGGTCCGCCGCCACGCTCAGATGCCCCACCCTTCACAACGCCTTGATAACGACTGGTCGGCTCGGCGGGGCCGCCCACCTTGCCGGCACCTACACCCAGACATGACCGACGAGAGACTTGCTGCCTTCATCGCCCTTCTGGACGCCGGACGCGCTGACGGCAGTAGCTGCCTTGACACCATTCCCAGCCCTGCACCGCCCTCTTGGGCTTCGCCCGAGCCCGGCCTGGACGCCAACTGGACCGCCTGTCAGAACTGCCTGACCAGAGGCGCGCGCCAAGCCAGCAGCTGACCCACCCGCCACGGCATGTCGGATGCCTTCCCCCAACGACACGTCGGCCCGGGCGGGGGATTCGGCGGCAGGGTGTCGTGTCCCGTGATGTGGGGCAGTTCGGGTGGCCGGCCCGGGCGGAGACGGGGACGTGTTCGACAGGATCAGCGTCGGCCGTGCTGTCCGACAGCTTGCCTGGGCACTGAAATCTTCGATGCGACGCTGAAGAGTTCCGTGCGCCACTGAAATCCTTTTGTGCGGCCGGACAACGCACGTGACGCTTATAACTTGCATTCGACGCTCATATTGGTATACTTATAAGCGTCACACTGTAGGGGTTCCGACCCCGGGGCCAGGTAGGAGCCGCATGAACGATCTCATCTTCCCCAAGGCCCAGGACGTCCTGCTGCCGTCCAGTCCGTACGAGGACCACGGGCGCCAGCGCAAGGCCATGGCCATGGCCTTCGACCTCTGGTGGAACCTGGCCAGGGAGGGCGAAGCCCTCACCCCCGAGCTGATCGCGGGCCTGACGCGCGAGGACTTCACGAAGTCCGCCAAGCGCATCCACGAGCGTTCGCCCCGCAGCGAGAAGACCGACCGCGCCATCCGCGCCTACCTGACGACGATCATGAACGAGTGCGCCGACTCCGCGCCGACCCCGACCTCGCGCCCAACGACAGCATCCAACCTGCGCAGGGAAGCTGATGCACCGCCGACCGTGCAGTCGACCGCCGCACCGGCACCCGCCACCGGGTTCGACGGCGGCAGGCTCCTGCGCGCGATCGGAGCGTTCGCCCGAGCGCTCGACCAGCCGTAGCCCCAGGCCGCCCGAGTGCCGCCGAACCTACCGGTCCGGCGGCACTCACCTGCCCACCCTTCCACCGCAACCGCCGCCAGGCGAACCGCTCGAGCAGGGAGCAGAACATGACCATCTACCTGCCCCAACCGCCCGCGCGCCCGCACGACGGCAAGGGCTGGAACAGGCTGTCCCTGAACGCCCACATGGACGACCGCGACCAGTGCGGCCTCCAACCCCTCAACCACGCCGCCCTGCGCGAGAGTGCCACCGGCCGGCAACGCTACGGCGGCTTCGGCCGCTGCTCCCGCCAGGGCCGCTGCCCCACGTGCCCGGTCCAACGAGCCCACCTCGACCAGCAGGGGCTCGTCTGGCCGCCCGCGACACCGGCGCTGGTCGCCCGGATCCTCCCGTGGCCTCTGGACCCCATGCCGCTGTTCGCCGACCCCGCCGCCGGACGCAGCAATCTGAGCCTGGTCACCTGGCCCGCTCCCGGCACGAACTCACAGCCAGCCACCTGGATTCAGATCCGCAACACCTCTGGGCTGCTGGTCGGCCGGGCATTCCGCGACAGGCGGGGAGCAGCATTCTGGCTCCTCCACGATCATCCCGGCATCACAGAAGCCGTCGTGCGCACGAAGCGGATCGGCTACCACGTCCGCCACGCCCTTTACGCCCGGTCCGGCGGCCCACGGCTCGCCGTGCTCACCTGCGCGGGCCCCTGTGCCCACACCGAGGTCCACCTGCGGCACCTAGCCGGCGACCTTTCGCAGGCTCCGACCCGCGGCGGCGCAACCCGTCAAGCGGCACTGCCCCGCTCCATCCCCGGCGCTCCCGGCGTGCAGCTGGAGTACGACGGCACCGTCGTGCTGCACCGGCACGGAACCACCACCCGGTTCACGTTCGACGTCTGGACCGCAGGCAGCGCCGCAGCACTGATCGCATACGCCGTGCGCCTGTGCGCTGAGCCCTGACGGCGCACCAGCAGCACGGGAGTCCGCGCCGGTCCGGTTGTTGACCAGGCCGGCACACCCCACCACAGAGAGCGAGGATCGTGCGCACCGTCGCCCGGAGCCACACCCGCATCATCACCGACCTGCGCCGAACCCTCACCCGTGTGACCCGCCACAACGGAACGCGGGACCTGGAGGGCGTCCGCGTCTCCGCCGCAGATGCCTG
Source organism: Streptacidiphilus sp. EB103A (assembly GCF_041261405.1). Classification (NCBI taxonomy): domain Bacteria; kingdom Bacillati; phylum Actinomycetota; class Actinomycetes; order Kitasatosporales; family Streptomycetaceae; genus Streptacidiphilus; species Streptacidiphilus sp. EB103A. Next base: position 122,051 of record NZ_JBGCAQ010000019.1, read on the forward strand.
GGAAGCGTACGAGACGGTCCGCGAGACCTGGAACGGACGCAGGCGCTCGCCGACGCTGCGTGAACTCGACCCCGGAAAGCTCTACGAGATCCACGTCAGCAGGACCCTGCGCTACGAACTGCGGCCCTCCGCACCCGCTCTGTACACCCGACCCGCACAGCAGCGCGTCGACGTCATCGCTACGGCCCTCCCGACCCGCGTGCGGGTGTTCCTGGACGGCATCGAAGTTCCCGACACCGGGTTCGCCCTGCACGTCGTTGGCCCCGGCCTCAGCGAAGCGCAGGGAAAGGCGAACGCCCGGCTGGTCGCTGACACCGGGACACCGGCATCCGTCAAGGAGGCCCTGGCGACGGAAATTGACGCCCTTCGCTAGCTGCGCCCTACCGTCCGCCACTCAACCCGGAGGCCGCCCTTGCCCCTTCCCCCCGCCCTCCGCCTCCGCCCGCTGACGGCCGACGAGCGAACCTGGCTGTACGAACTGGACACCTACCAGGGCCCCAGAGACCCGCGGTCCGAGGCCCGCTGGCCCCACAACGCTCACTTCTGGCCCTGGTCGACCATCGCGGGAACGCGTCCCCACTGGGCGGTTCACCAAGCGCGGCCCGGAGGCGAATTCCTCTGGCTGTGCCGAACAGCGATCGTCAACCCGGAACTCGGCGAGTACCCCGAGTGCGGACGCTCCGGCCTGACCCGGACCCTGGCGGAGGCAGCCGCCACCGCGGCCGGACACGCCGCGTACCACGACGCGGACGCCGCCGAGGAGCAGCGCCGGGCGGCCCTGCACCCGCTGGACCTGCGGATCAAAGCGCACCGTCCCGAGACGCTGGCCGCCGTGATCCACCTGCAGGGCGAGGGCCCCGTACCGATCGAGGCGGTGAGCGGGTGGATCGCGGTGACCAGCGAGCCGGGGTTCGACGGTCTGCCGCGCGCGGTGCACCGCGACTTCCTGGCCAACAGCCTGCTACGGCTGGCCGCGGAGGGCCGGCTGTGCGAGCGGATCGCCGGCTCCTGGCGGGAGCGGACCGGTCAATCCTGCCAAGGACAGGGCAATCACACCCTGCTCTACGCCAGCTGGCCGTTCGCGGACCGCTGGGAGCAGAACTTCCGGACCGGGCAGCGGAAATGACCTCTCCTGCGCTGAGCGTCGCCTCTGTCCACAGGCCGGCGCGCCTACCGTCCACGAACCGACCCGTCCAGCCCAGGAGGCTCCCCGTGTCCGCACCCCGTCGCCCTGCCCGGCAGAAGGCCGGCGCCAGCGCCCAGAACATGGCCGACCGGACCCGCAAGACCCAGATCCGGGAGCAGCACCGGCGGGCCCGATGGATCCTGCCCCCGACCGCAGCGGCGCTCGGGGCCGCCGGATGGTTCATCTACCAGGCCACTGGGCTGTGGCAGGCGGGTGCCGCGCCCGCCCTGGCGGTGATGGTCACCGTGGTCCTGCGCCTGTACCGCAACACCGGCAGTACCTGGCAGACCGGGGCCCTCGGTGAGCGCCGCACGGGACGCATCCTCGCCCCGCTGGAGTTCTTCGGCTTCGGCCGGTGGGCGGTCCTGCACGACCGGCAGATACCGCGGAGCTCGGCGAACCTCGACCATCTGATCTTCGGACCAACTGGTGCTACATATGTTGATACGAAGACGTGGCGGTCCGCCCGGGCCAAAGTGACCGTCGATCGCCACGGAGAACTTTGGTACGGCCGTTGGCCCCAGCGCGAGACCCTGGAGACCGCCCTGTGGGAGGCCGGCCGTGCCTCGCAGGCGCTCGGGGGAGTGCCGGTCCGCACGGTCATCGCCGTCCACTTCGCCCACGTCCCCGCGGCGGGGCTGCACAGCGCCGGCGTGGAGATCATCCCCGCTGCTCAGCTCAGGCGCCATCTGCGCAACCTGCCGCGGCAGGCGGGATGGGACAGGACCGCGGTGCGCGAGATGCGGCGACGGGCCGACGCCCTACTGCCCCCGTATGTGGGCTGAAGTTGACCAAGAGTTGAAAAGAGTAGATTAATAGCTAGCGGACCCTGGGAAGGCGAGCCGTCACGTGTCACGCCCGGCGAGCACGACCTCCGCCCCCAGCTCGGTCCGGTAGGCACGATGAACCGGTCCGCTCAGACCGGTGTCCCCATCGTCCTCGGCGGGGCAGCCCTCGTTGTCGCGGTACTCCGCCAGGCCCGCGGACACCAGGGCGAGCACCGTGGGCCACGTGACGGTGCGCTCGAACGCACCCTCGGAGTCGACCCGATCCACCAGCGCCTTGGACTGCGCTTCGGTCAGCGCCGCGAACCGGCCCAGCGCGGTGATCCTGATCCGCCGGGCGAGCGCGACCGCCGGCTCGGGTCCCTCCAGGACGAAGCGGTCCGCGTCCTCCGCATAGGCGAAGCCCGCCCCAAGCAGGTGGCGCACCGTCGAGGCGCTCATGCGGCCCTTGAACGCCCCGTCCGCATCGGCGACCGCGAGCTTGAGATGACCGACCCCTGGAACGGGACGCTGCATGCTGACTCCTTCGACGGGGACGACAACGGGACGAGCGGGGAGTGCGACCCGGGCGATTCTTCAACGGAGGACCGCGGCTTCCGGGCGGGTTCGAGCAGCGCGCGGTACTGCGCGGCCCGGGACTCGCGCCGCAGCAGCTCGGCTTCTTTCTTGTGCACGTCCGCCCGCAGCTTCCTCAGCGCCCGGCGGGTGTCCTCGAGCCGTTCCGGGGCCTGGGCTCTACCCGCTGCCTGGCGCAGGCCCTGCAGGTCCGGACGAGCCAGGTAGTGCAGCGCCAGCGCCCGCAACACGCCCGAGGCACGGCGAGCCGTAGCCTTCGGGGCCCGTTCGGCCGTGTGGCGCCCGGTCGAGGTGCTCGCCGGTAGACGCTCCGGTGACGTGAGAGTGATCGCCTCGCTCCGGCCGGGGCTCCATCCGTGCGAGAGCCGTACCCCGTTGACGGTCGGCTCTTCGCTGTGATCACCGCTGGAGTACAGGGCGCTCCAGTGCCCGTAGGCGACGAACAGGCCCGCGGGGACGACGGCGTCGTCCGAACGGTCCGGGCCCACGGTGAACGCGCCCTGCACCCTGGCACCGTCGACGTCGTACACCACCCGCCCGGGCATGGCGTTGACCAGCCTCTCGCGGACTGTCAGCACACCGAGCCGCGCACCGCAGTCGTCGAAGAAGGGCAGGTGGACCGGGTCGGGTGCCGGTGCCAGCACCGGCTGCTCCGCCCGGCGCTGCAGGCCGGTGATCTGATTGACGCGGCGCCGTGCCGCTGCCTGCCTGGACCGCAGCTCCGCCAACTCGGAGCGCAGCTTGGCGGCGAGGTGCTGCTCGTACTGCTCGCAGTCCACAGCGCGGTGGGCAGCGGCGGCACGGACCAGGTCGGCCCGGTCGCTCCGGTCGCGCCAGTGCCCGAGCAGCGCCCGGAGCACCGACTCGAGACGCTCAGCGGTCCGGTCCGGGACCCGGTGGTGCGTTCCGTGCCCGCGGGCGACCGCGTCGGCGTGCACGCCGAGCCAGCCCGGCAGGTGGTCGGGGTCCAGGGCGGGGCTCGAGCCGGCCACCGTCACGCCGTTGATCACCGGCTCCAGTTCGCGGACGGTGTACCAGCTCCTCGAGCCGTCGCCGTCGCCGAATCGGACCCGCACGGCGCAGGGGAGTACCGCGCCGTCGTGGACGACCTCGGGCGCAACGACGAACACCCCCGTGGCCCGCGGGCCCCGCACGGCGTACCTGGCCAATCCGTGCGGCATCACCGACGCCTGGACTTCGACGGTACCCACCCGGGGTACCTCGATGTGGAAGCGGTCCTCGTCGACTGCGGCCGGATGCAGGCCGGGGTGCGCGGTGGTCGTGGTCCGCTGGTCTGCGGGCGGCCGGGGGCTACTCATCGGCCTGCGCCGGGCGTGCCAGTTCCGCGTTGTATTTGGCCAGGGCGGTACGTCCGGCCGGTGTGATGTACCAGGTCGAGCCGAGCCTCTGCGCGTGACGGGCGTCCAGCAGGGCCTGCAGTTCACCGTCGTCTCCGGTGATCTGGCCACGGGGGCCGGCGCCGTTCAGGACAGCGGCCAGCGAGGCCGCCATGGTCGTGGGGGGCATGGTTGATCCTTCGAGGAGGCCGGGGTGCGGACGCCTGCGCGCAGACGTCCGCGGCCGGTGCCGATCGGCAGGACGGCAGGTGGGTGGTGGTGAACGGGCGTCAGGAGAGGTCCGGGTCCTGGACGTAGACGGTCCTCGGGCGTCCGAGATGGTCGGTGACTGTCCAGGTGGAGTCGGTGACGGCCGGGTCGAGCTGCCGTTCGCGGGCCTGCTCGGCGACAGCCTCGGAGTCCTCGCCCGCGACTTCGATGGCCCAGGTGGCGGTGAAGGTGCCGGAGTCGGCGTCGAGGGGGACGGGAGTCAGCAAGACGAGGAGCTCCAGGTTCAGTGGACGCCAGCCCGCCGCGGTGAGGGTCTCGGTGTAGGCACGGTGCTGGACCTCTCGATTCCACGACTGGGCCCCGTCGGGATCGAACGCGACCAGGACGTGGACGGAGTCCGCCGTCAGGCGGTTGACCAGGATCGCGCCCAGGTCGTGCCCGCCGGCGCCAAGAGCGGCGCGAATGGCCTCCAGCGGCCGGTCGGGGCTTTCGGTGACAGACAGGGTGGTGGCCTTTCGCTCGCGCGGCATGCAGGACAGAAGGGGGCGGTCCGGCCCCGGGGGGTGGGGGCCGGACCGCCGGTTTCGCCCGGCCTCGCAGAGGGCCATCGGGCGGGGAAGTGGCTACCAGCGAACGGGAAGCTGCCGGGGGAGCAGCGTCGGCGTCCGAGCGGCGTCGGGGTCGCGGGGGCTGACCCGGGCGCGGTAGTCCACGGTTGATCTGGAGTCGACGGCCCTTCGGCCGAAGCTCGGGTTGCCCCGGGCCGCTGTCAGGTGGCGGCGGGGGGCCCGAGGGGCGGCGGGCTCCCCTGTCTGGAGTCTGCCGACCTGAAGAGGGAGGGCCGTGGTGACGGAGGTCGTGGTGCGACCGCCGAGGGCGGGCCGATGCGGATCACGTCTGGCACGGACACCTCCCTTCGCCCTTGTTGACACTTATAGTGTACCTCAAGTAGTAGGTAATGGGTAATTATAAGTGTCAATGACAGTAGTCGGGGAGATGGAACAGGAATGATTGGCGGGCTCACCGATCCCCGCGGGGCGCAGGGCCGACGTGCTCGGATGAAGCGTGAACCAGGCTGCGGGCTTCAGTGAAGTCGCACGTCACGACCTCTGTCCGCGGGGTGACGCCACGCCACTGGTGGCGGACGGACGAGGTGTTGATGGTGTAGCCGGGGGCGAGGCGGATGCCGGTCTCGCACTCGAATCGCTCATAGTCGGCGCTGCGTTGCTCGCGGAAGTACGGCTCGCCACTGAACCGGAACGGCGCGGACTCCTGGGGGATCAGGAAAACCCCGTAGTCGCCGAGCGCGGCTGCCACAGCCAGCGCGTGGTACTCGAAGCGGCGGCTGCGAACCGCCGGTCCGCCCCCGGCTCTCTGAACGGCGCCGTACGGCGGATTGCAGATCACGGTGTCGAAGCGGCCCAGGCCGTCTGGCAGGTCGAAGATGTCCGCGCAGACCCAACGCGCCTCGGGCAGCACCTTGCGGCCGACCCGGACATACTCCGGATTGCGCTCCACGCAGACCAGCTCGCGCGTCGGCCTCCCTGCCGCCTGGGCCTCCCAGGGGTTGAGGTGGCGGGCGGCCGCCGCCAGACGGCCGGCGCCCGCGCATAGATCCAGCACCCGAACACCAGCCACGTCGACGGCCATGTCCCGGGCCAGCTCCAGCGGCGTGAAGAACGCGCCGTCCAGGCTGTTGGAGGCAGTGGAGGATTCCTGCCAGTGCTCCAGGACGAACTCGCGCTCCCTCCACGTGAGTTCGCGCTGGAGGTCGACGAGAGCGCAGGCCCTGCGGTGCTGGGCGGCCTGATCCTTGGTGAGCTTCGACATGTTCGGTCCCTTCGTCGGGCTGAGTGGCTGGCTGCCTCGGGCTTCACCCAGTCGTGCACCGGGCAGGCTGGCATGGGCGCCCAACTCACGGACCGTTGGCCCGAATCCGCAGCGTGCGCTGACGAACTGGTCGAGACGCGACGGTGAGTGCGAGACGGCATGAATACTTCGACGGGCAGGCAGGCAGGCAGGCCCGGGGCCAGGGAGTTGAACTCGTCGGCGTGACGGCTCGAGTGGCGGCCTCGGGCCGAGGACCTCCATCGGCGAAGGCGTGGCGCGTAGTCGTCCTACCGGCCTGCGCTGCCACCCCGCTGGAATAACCGGTGTGCTACCGAAGCCTTCCGCGATCTCCGACATGGGCGGATTGCGCGCCAGCCATCGAGCAGGCGACCACCTCGCCCAGGAGTATCTGCGGTGAAGCTTCCAGAGCGCGTACGGCGGGGGCGATCTCGGGTGCGAGCACTCGTCCCTCAAGGACGGTCCGGGGATCCAGCAGGGCGAGGATCTTCAGCCCGAGCTCGGCCGGCACGTCGGTCAGGCGCAGCTCCATGCTCGCTCCGCTCTCGCTCAGCCGGACACTGCCCGAGGCCGCCGCAGGCGGCATCGCGGCGTGGCGCCGGGCTCCGGACCACGAGGACAACTTGCGCTCGGCGGCCTCGTGCGGAGCGGAGTGCGCGGTCGGGCCCAGGCCCGGCAGGACCCGCTCCATCCGCCGGTTCAGCTCGGCGCGCCCGGCGGCCGCCCGGTCCTCCAGCGCCTGGTCCGCGCGGGCACGCTCCAGGAGATCGAGATACCCGGGCAGGAACCGCCGCGCCACGTCCCTGGCCACAGCGGCCACTGGCCGGTCCAGGCTCGGGCGGAAGGGCTGTGGTGCCCGGCCCCGGAAGGCGGAGGGGAGCCGGCCCTCCACCGTCATCCTGCGTCCGGCCGGGCCCTTGCGCCAGCTGCCTTCGTGTCGCACCCACAGGTTGGAGCCGCCCGGGTGCAGCAGGGTGGCCTCTCCGTAGAGTCCGGTCCCGGGGAGCGAGGTCCAGCCGCCGCCGAGGACCCGGTCCAGGTTCCACTGCTCGGCCATGGCTCGCCCGATGCCGGCGAAGACGGCCTGCTGGCTGGTCGGCGTCAACGCGGTGTTCACGGCAACTCCTTCGTGCTGGATGGACGCTGCTGCAATTGGGGATGGGGCCCGATCCGAGGGTGGGTCAGACTATGTGGCGGTCGCTCATGTAGCGGTCCAGACGGGGCAGCCTGCCCCGGCCGGCGAACAGTTCGGGTGTCGGCTCGTCCTGGTGGCCGTTTTGCAGGGCTCGGGCGAAGTCGACGGCCTCGGTGAAGGCCCTGCGGTATCGGTTGTGCCGGGCCAGTAGCGAACGCCAGGCCCTGACCAGCGGCCATCGCGCCTGTGCGGCTTCGCGGGCGAGGAGCCGGTCGAGCAGGAAGCGGCCAGCCACCAGTTCCCAGATCGCCTGCGCGGCCGCTGCCTCGCGGCTCAGGCCGCGGGCCTCGCGACCGGAAAGGGTTGACGCCGCCCTCGACGCGGCCCGGGCGATGTCGTGCCATTGTGCATCCGTCGCCGCCCGGGGTGCCGGGGCGGCGACGGCCGTGCGCGGCGCGAGTGCGGGGCGGAGCTGGAGAGCGAGAGTGGGCATGGGCGTACTCCTGGGGCAATGGATGAGAGTGACGCTTAAAAAGTATCCAAAATTGATGCTATGGTCAATTATAAGGGTCACTCGGTGCGGGTAGCCTCTCGTTGCTGGCGCTGCCGCGCCCGCCCCCAGTGAGGAGAACGCCGATGTCCCAGCGCGACCTGCCCGCCGCCCGACGGGCCTCCCTCGTGGCCGCAGCCGGAACCCTGGCCCTGGTGGGGGCCTTCGTGGCCGCGGGCACCTCCCACCTGTGGACGGCCGTCGCGCTGCTCGCGGTACCCGTGCTCTGCGGTGCGTGGCTGACCCGCGATGCTGTCCGCCGCCGGTGAAACTGTCGGCCCGGCCTGACCTGTCGGTGCGCCCTGGCAGTATCCCCAGTAGCAATACCAATCTGAACCGGAGAATCGAAATATGAACCGCAGTGAACTCGTTGCCGCTCTCTCCGAGCGCGCCGAGGTGACCCGCAAGGACGCCGACGCTATCCTGGCCGCACTGACCGACGTCGTCGGCGACGTCGTTGCCAAGGGCGACGAGAAGGTCACCATCCCCGGCTTCCTGACCTTCGAGCGCACCCACCGCGCCGCCCGCACCGCCCGCAACCCGCAGACCGGCGACCCCATCCAGATCGCCGCCGGCTACGGCGTCAAGGTGTCCGCCGGCTCCAAGCTCAAGGAAGCCGCCAAGGGCAAGTAGTCCGCACGCACAGTTCCCCGGCGCCGTCGACCATCCGGTCGGCGGCGCCGTCCGCGTACCGTGGAACGGCGGGCGAACGGAGCCCGCACCCCAAGAGAGCCGCATCCAGTGCGGGTCGTGCAGAGCTCCACCAAGGACCGACCACAGCGCCCAGCGCGGCCGCACCCCCAAGGGCCGCCGGATCGCGGCCAGGAGTTGAACTCCGGCACTCCGCTCACGCCAGCCGCGACGGCACGGTCCTGGCGCGTGGCTCGAACGACGTCCGGCAACGGGACATCGAGGTCAGTCCCGGCGGAGAAGAAGCCAACCAACTCCGAGGCCCAGGACGAGGAGCCGGCTGGCATCATCGCCGAGGGGACCCTCCGCTGCATCTTCGGCGCCACGTACGAGCGAACCCGCCCATGCCGGACCATGCGCACCCAGCGCGCTCACCCCGGTGGATTGCGAGCCAGAGCAGCCGGTGACGACATGCCGGAGCCGCGCTCACCGCAGTTGGTCGGCGTCAACCGCCGGACACGGGGCTGCCGCCCAGGGACGCACCGAAGTGCTCCATCAACCACCGGAAGCCGTCCGCCCACAGGAGGACCCCGGACGCGAGGACCAGGAGGGCCAGCAGCAGCACGCGGAACCAAGCCGGCCCGGGCAGCACCTTGAACATCAGTGCGACGATCATGAGGTCACTTCTTTCCAATGGGTGAGGTCGCTGCCGCGCCGGCCCGGGCAGCAGGAGAAGCAGCCGCGACAGGCGCCAGCGAGACACTGCCGGTGAGCCTGCCGAAGACGATGAACCGACCCGAGGACCCGAAGCGCGGTGTGCACGTTGTGATCGTGATCAGGTGATCAGCTGGATCCGCGCCGCGGCCCTGGTCCGGGCGCAGCACCCGAACATCGCCGGGAGCGGTCTGCTCGGTTGCGGTGACGGTGTAGGTGAAGTCGCCGTCAGCGGTGTCGACAAGGATCTTGTCGCCCACACGGATCGCCGAGGGCAGGTCGGCCATCGGCTCGAAGCCGCTGTCGGAGGAGCGGTGTCCGGCCAGGGCGAAGTTGCCGATCGCTCCTGCCGCGGCACTGCTCGGGTAGTGGCCCAGGCCCTTGCTCAACTCGGCAGCGCTGACGCCCTGGTAGAGGGGGTACTGCCACGAGGAGCCGAGAGCCGGGATACGGATCAGGGCGAGCACCCCGACCGGCAGCGGATGACCGGCACGCAACGCCTGCTGGATCACTTGATTGGTGTGCTGCTGCGCCACAGTTGGGAGCGGACTCTGGCCCCACATCAACCAGGCCACCGCCAAAACCGCGACCAGTCCGGCACCGGTGAGCAGTTCACCGAGCAGCATCAGCAGGCCCCGAACCGCGCGCCCTGCGCCCTGGCCTCGCGTCTTCCCTGCCGGCCGGGAGGTGGCTAGGCTTTGCGTCTCCTGCGGCTCGATGCTCAACGCGGTCCCCTTGATCGACTCGAAGGAGAACATCGTGAGCCGGGCCGCCTGTGGACAGAACCCACGGCCGCCGGCAGGCCAGCGCGCCTTCCCCGTCCGGAGGATCTCCTCCCGCCAGGGTCCGAAGCCCGGGTCCGACGTGCGAGGCTCACCGCCGAGCGCCGGGGCACGGAAGTGGTCACAGCGAAGCGTCCGGCGACCGCGGCGGGACCGATTCCGTGGGCGGGACTAATCAGGACATGGCACCTGCAGCAACTAAGCCCGGGATGCCCACGAGGCGATCGGGCAGCTCCCACCTGCCCTGGGCGCTCACCCGGTGTTGTCCCTCCCCCGTGCACGGAGGAGGCGGTACGCGATGATCAGACGGGTCGTGGACCCTTCTACGAAGCCCTCCGCCGCTTCCAGAGCGGCGGCTGGCAACGGCTCCTCAGAGTCATACCCCAGCGCTGGCCGTCCCTGGAGGTGACCGCACATCGACTCGAGGGTGTCCACCAAGGCGGCCCGATGGGACTGCTCCCTCGACAGCGACTTCAGCCACGGCAGCCGGTCCGCTGATCGGGTCGGCCGCGGGGGGAGGAGTTCGAGCAGTTCCTCCACCCGGTGGTCCAACGCTTGGAGCACAGCTGGACGCAGCCGGGCCACCAATTCGGCCCGGCTTCCGATGCCCGTGACGGGCTCAGCGGTAGTAGCCATGCCTCGACCGTCCCATGCCCCTACGACACATCCAGCTTAGACACGCAGCGGACTGGGCTGGAGCGGGCCGCCTGGTGGGCCCGAAATCGCGTTGTCACAGGCGGCAGGCACCATGAAGAGCATGGACGAGAACGTGAACGTCGCCGTTCGTCGAGTACTGCCCGCGCTTCCTAGCCACGACGAGGTGGCCGGGGAGCTGCGATGGGGTCGGTGGGAGCCGGCCCTTCTCGTCTCTCACCTTGACCCGCGCTGCTTGACGTGCGCTTATCCGGGGCCGCTGTCGACGGCTCTCGGCCAGAGTTGGTACACGCCGGAGCCGACCCACCAGCGCGTGGAGCGGTCCAGTCGCGACCGGCCCTCGAAGTGGGTGCGTGTGCAGCGCGCCCCCTACTGGGTCTCCTCGCACTGGGCTGTCAGGTGCCCCCAGTGCGACGAGACCTACGTCTGGCGGCGCGCGGACTGGGTGGAGATCTTCCATCAGCCGCCGACGACCGAGAGAGCATTGCCGCCGACCGAGGACGTCCTCTTCTGACAGCCCCAGGTGATCGGGCCGGTCAGCCGCCGTCGATGAACTCCAGAATGGAGGAGTCACCGAAGGCGGCCTCCCGATCGCCAACTCGAAGGCCGGTGAGCGAGGCCAGGTCGTGCGACTCGCTCTCCAGAAGCAAGGTTGCGGCAAGCGCCCGAGCCTTCGAACCGGCCGTGACGCGGAAGCGCATGGCGCTGGGCAGGGTCGTGAATACGAACGGGGGCGTGCTCCTCGGCAGGCATGTGGCTCAGCCAGCCGTGCTGGGCAGGCAGGATTGAAGGGGCGTCATGGGACGACGGGCATTGCCTGGTCAGTCGCTCCGGCTCAACTCGTCGAGGAGAGCTGCGGCGCGGTCCAGGGCGTGCTTCTGGCTCTCGCTCAAGACGTCATTGGGGTCGCCGGCCTCCCCGAACAATTCCACGGCCGACTGGACGAGACCGCGCAGGTCCCAGCCGTGGAATTCCTCCAGGAAGGGATGGATGGCGGCCTGGGCAAGCTCGGCCTGCCAGGGAGCCAGCACAGACGCGGGGGATTCGGCGTGGGGTCGGCCCTGGTCGTAGTGCGCTCGGATACTGGTGCTATCGGCGTCCCGACAGTTGCGGCACGCCTGGGTGAACTCCCCGCAAGCGACACTGTCACCAGGTCGCCCGTGGCGCCAGAAGGCGACGCTGCACCGGCTGCACATCGCGTCCGGCTGCGAACCGCCGACGGCGAGCACGGGCAGGACCCGTGCGACGAGGTCGACGTCCACCCGGTACAGGCTGAGGTCCCCCGTCCGATCGGGGTGCACACGCAGAACGTCCTCAGCTTGACGCTTCTCGAATCCGCCCTGCCAGCCGTCGGACAAGACGGGGCCGGCGTTGACGGAATAGTGGTCATCGCTGTCGCCCTCGCCCTGGACGAAGTACTGCCCGTAGGGAAGCGCCACGTCGTGGATGGCCGCCCAGGTCGCTGGGTTCAGTCCGGTCGCCTCCAGCGTGGCCTGCCCCGGACCGTCAACGTTCACGGTGACCCCTCCGAGGGGAAGAACGGCGAGGTCGAAGGCGAGACTGGACGCGCGCGTCGGGGGACCGCTGAGGTGGCGGCACGTCAACTGCGGGCACACCGCGATCAAGTAGGCGGCGGATGTCCGCCTGGCGTGCTCCAAGGCGGACTGCCAGGTGCCCCTGGCGGATCGCGGGTTGGTCTTCTCGGTGGGACGGGCGGGTGTGCACATGGCGGTGCTCCAAGGCTAGAACGGCAGGGAAACGACGTCAGACCGGCTGGACAGCGTCCGCCTTGCTCAGGTGGCCGCCAAGCCCGCACAGGGCGCTCGCCGCTGAGCTGATGTCCATGATCAGAACCGCGTCGGCGGTCTCGTTCGGGTGCACCCGGAGCCGCTGCTGCGGCTTTCCCTTGGCGCTGATCTGGAAGCTGCCGACCTTGGACGGTCGGCCGAGGGAGTTGAAAGCGTTCGTGAAGTAGATGTCACCGCTTGAGCACATTTTGCGAACCACGTCACTGGGCATGCCGGTCACGGTGATTGAGACCAGGAAGTCATCACGGATCTTGACCAGGGCGCTGCTATCCGGTCCGTCGTACCCGAGCAAGCCGCAGAAGTGCGCGTCCTTCGGGGGATTGCGGCGTCGGAGACTGCGGCATGCGGTCCCGAGCAGCGTGGCGATGGTGGTGATGTAGAGGTCCCTGGCCTGCACGCGCGCCAGGTCGGCGACGGCGATGGTCTGGTGCGACTCGAACAAGGGCGACCGCCTTCGGTGGGAAACGGGGACGGGAAGGCGGAGAACACACGGCCTTCCGATGGGTATTAATATACAGCAAATTCATCGGCTCGGCAAGTTGTGGCGGGTTGAACCCGCAGGTCAGTGGCAACTTCATGACGGCCTGCGGTCATTGTCAGTACCGCGGAGTATGTTCAATCCGAGGCGGCGAAGGCCCGTCTCGCCGAGTCGGCCCTGAGGAGGAAGCAGATGGCTGACCGGCGGGCGCCAGCACTCAACCGCGCCGCACATGCGGCCCTGCGCACCTCCAACGCGCAGACCGGCGAAGTCACCGCGACCCTGCCGGTACTGGCCGCCCTCACCGCCAACGGACTCGCGCAACCGTACGGCCGAACCCAACGGCACTACCTGACCGAGGCTGGCCGCCGTCTGCGAGACCAGCAACACCCCGAGCCGGCGACGACACCTGACCGTTCCACCGCCAGCCCGGTGGAGGCATCCCAGCTCACAGCGCCGACCTCCTTCGTGCCAGCATTCGGCGACGAACCCCTCGACCTCGCCGCTGCTGATCCGCGCCGAGCCCGCGAGGTCGCCACCGCCTGGCAGGGACTCCTCGAGATCCGCCGCCTTGCCGGAACCCACGGGATCGCCCCCATCGAACGCGTCCGCGTCCCCTGGTTCGTCGCACTTGCACTGGAGGCCGGCGGAGCCCCGCCCTCGGCCACCACAGCCCTCGCGCGCCCCGGGCAGCGCAGCCGCACCGGCTACCGGGTCCTGGAAGGCGACCGATCCGATACCGCCCGAGTCGAATGGCGCGGAATCAACCAGTCCGTCGCCCGCCAAGACGCCCCTGCGCAACTCCAGCGCTGCGCCAACGTGTTGACCCGAGCAGGATGGGATGCGCTGCTCTATATCGGCCGCGGCGGCGACCGATACCTGCTGGTGTCCCCGAAGTAGTAGCCCCAGCCCGGGGAGAGCGGCGCCCTCTGCACCCCGATGCGACCGACGTCCGCGCACAGCCAAGCATTCGACCGTAGACGTCGCAGTCTAGGGCCGCAAGCATTCCTTCGCGGATCCAAGATGCGGGACAGCCCTACTCGGCCGCCCGACGTACGTGCCCTGCCCGCCGATGGAACGCAGAAAAGTTCGTGAACACGGGGACTGGCGGCTGTAGTTGGTGTGCCCTCGGTGCAGGTCAGGAACGCATAGCGGAAGCCAGTTGGCGGACCGCACCTCCGCTGCCACCGGGCGAGATCGCATTGCCGCAGGTGAGTCAGGTATCGGTCCCCGATTCCTCAAGGTCTGCCACCTGGACCCGCATCCGCCAACTACAACCGGCAGCCACATTGGGACCGAGGACCGTAGTTGGCGGAGCGCGTATCGCGAGGTGCAGGTCAGAAGACCGCTGAGGAAGCCAGTTGGCGGATCCCGAGAACGATAGTTGGCGGCTCACGTTACCGCTGCAGCTGACCCGGAGCACGTCGGTGCAGGTCAGGAGGCGATGAGTCCGCTGCTGCCCCGTGGTCGCCAACTAGAACTCTCCTCCGCCATCTATAACTCTCGGTCGCACACATCCGAGTAGCTACCGATGCTGGGAAATCCTCAGAAGTTATCCACAGGGCAGCCCCCGTACGTTTTCTACCACTGCACAAGTCGGGGCCCCCGAGGCGAAACAGCGTCCATTCCCGACTTCCTTCGGCAGCGAATTCGGACAGGAGGGCCATGCGACCGCACACCCAGTACCACTTGAACAACGGCGCGGGCCGCACCGACGACTCCTCCGAATCCCTGAACCGGACGAGCACGGGGACAAGTGAGCGCCAGTCCGAAATCGGTGCCGCCGGTGAATGCGCCGGAGCCCCCGAATCGGCGTACTCGCCGAGCGCCACCTCCCGCGCTGCAGGCAACCCGCCCCAGACGCACGGAGTCCACCTGATGCACATCGTTCTCTCGACGTACCGCAGTTCCCTGGAAGACGCCCTCGTCGACCGCGGCCAGAACGTGCTGGCCATCGTGCCGACCGCCATCCTGGAACAGCGCACCACCCAAGCCGGCGCCCGCTACCAGGTACGCAGCGTGAAGTCGTGGGACGACTCAGGGCAGCTTGCCCGCATCGCGGGGGACCTGCGCGCCCAGTCAGTCGCGTCGGTGGACACCACCGACGAGCAATGCCTGCGAGCCGCAGCCCTGCTGCGCAGCATGCTCCACGTCGACGGCCAGTCACGGATACAGGCCCTGCGTGCGACCGACAAGGCCGTCATGAAGGACGCGCTGAACCGCGCTGGACTGCCCATCGCCCGCCACCAGCGCATCGCTGCCGTCGCCGACGCCGCACCCGCCGCCAGAGACCTCGGATGGCCCCTGGTCATCAAGCCCCGCCGCGGCTTCGGCACCCTGGGAACCAGCGTCATCTCCAGCCACGCCGAGCTGGGCAAGCTCCTCTCTACCGGCGCATTCAACGGCCTGAACATCCCGAACGGCCTCCAGGCCTCGGGCATGCACCTGGCGATGGACGCCATCCCCGGTGGCCTGCTCGTGGAGGAATTCATTGATGCCAGCGCCGAATACCACGTGGAAGTCCTGCGCTGGCGGGGCGAAGAGGTCTACGCGATCCCGGGCCGCTATCCCGCCCCCCTGCTGGGGACGGACACCTTCGGCGCCGTACTCCTGCCACCCGGGACCGAACACGACGAGCTGATCGCCCTGGCCCGGGCCGCGGCCGACGCACTGGACCTGGAAACGGGCTTCGCGCACGTCGAGGTGCTGCGAGCACGCGACGACAGCCTGCTCATCGGCGAGATCGGGCTGCGCCCCGGCGGCTCCCAAGTACCCCGTCTCCTGGAACTGCAGCACGGGATCGACGTCCCGGCCGTGGCTGCCGACCTGGCCACCGGACAACGACCCTCCGTCACCCTCGCCTCCAGCCCCGGCACCATCGCCTGGGCCGCCGCCGTCACCCCTCGCGGCCGAATCACCGCCATGACCCCGGCCGAGGACATCCTGACGCTGCCCGGAGTGATCGCCGCCACCAGTGACCTGACCCTTGGCCAGCTGGCAGGAGGCGCTCTCGGCAGCGTGGCATTGGGCACTCACGTCTACGCCCGCGGCGCCACCGCCGAGCTGGCCGAGCGGAACGCCGTCGCCGCCCTCCGCGCCTGGCACATCACGGTCGCTCCGCGGTAGCCGCCCCGACGGCCGCCTGACCCCCACCCGAACCCCCTGCTCCACGCCCGGAGGCTCACCCCATGCACGTCCTCGTCCTGTCCACCGGGAACCCGCTCCTGGAGAGCGCGCTGATGGCTGCCGGCCACACCGTCACCCTGATCCAGCCCGCAGGAACCAAGCCCGCCCCCGGGCACCTGGGTGCCACCCGTCTCACGATCGAGCACTGGGACGACCTGGACGCCCTGAGTGCGATGGAACCGACCCTGCCGAAGGCCGACGCGGTCGCCACCATCGACGAGCAGGCCATCGTCGCGGCAGCCCACCTGCGGGAACTGCGAAACCTGCCGGGCCTGGACGTCCGGGCCGCTCGCGCCTACACCGACAAGGCGACGATGAAGGCAACGCTGGCCGCCGCTGGCCTACCGGTTGCCGGGCACCGCGTCGTACGGCGGGCCGACGAGGTGCCCGGCGCCGCCCGGGAACTCGGCTGGCCCGTCCTGGTCAAGCCCCGCGGTGGACTGGCCGCCGTCAACACCTTCGTCGTGCGCGACGAGGACCACCTGCGCGAACTGGTCGCCGACGGGGCCTTCGACGCACGCGTCCCCGACGTCACCGGCCGCTTCACCGCCGGTCACGCCCTGGACTCCCTGCACCAGGCCCAGGACGGATTCCTCGTAGAGCAGTTCCTCGACCTGGTCGGCGAGTACTTCTGCGACCTCTACCTGCACCGCGGCACCGTCCTGCTGGCCGTCCCGGGCCGATACGACGCACCACTCCTGCAGACCGTCGGCGACGCCTCCTACGACACCGTCCTGTCGCCGCAGCACCCGGAAGCCGGCGCCGTCCTCGAACTCGCGGGCCTTGCCGCTGCCGCCCTGGGCGAGCAGACCGGGGTGGTGCACGCCGAATTCCTCCGCGAGCGCTCCGGCCGCCTCCTCATCGGTGAGGCGGCGGCCCGCCCCGGAGGCGGCAGCATCACCGAACTCGCCTCCACCATGTACGGCTTCGACCTGGCAGCCACCCTGGCCCAACTCGCCGTCGACGAGATCCCGACGCTGAACCCCGCACCGCTGTACCCCGCGCTGACCGCCGTCATGGTCACCGCACCCCCTGGCACCGTCACCCACCTTGCCGACAAGGCCACCACCGAGCAGCACCCCGGGGTCCTGGACGCCGATATCCGGCTGACCGTCGGCCAACCGGTCCCCCCCAGCGTCGGAACCCTCACCCTCGCCGGCCGTGTGCTCTACGTCCCGACCGACCTGCGCGAGCTGGACCGCGAGGTCGCCGACCTGCGGACCGCCCTGGACATCCGCGTCAGCTCACCGGACGGCCTCCAGCCCACCGCGTGACCAAGCCCGCCGTCCCCGCCCTCCCCTGGAGACAACCGTGTCCGTAGAAGCCACCACCCGGCAGAGCCCGGCCCCCGCGCCGCGCCCGCCGCGCTACCCGGCCACCTACTGGGCACTGGTCATCGGCTTCGGCGTCAGCCGCATCGGCGCCGTCCTGGTCCCCTACCTCACCCTCTACCTGGTCACCCAGCTCCACCTGTCCACCACCGAAGCAGGCCAGGTCCTCGCCGCCTTCGGAACCGGCTGGATCCTGGGCCAACCGCTGGCCGGCACCGCAGCCGACCGCCTGGGACGCAAGACCACCATCGTCGCGTCCCTGGGCCTGACCGCTGCCGCGTACACACTCCTGACGCAGGCCACTACCGTCCCCCAACTCCTGGCACTGGCCGCCGCGATCGGGCTGGTCTTCGACGGCTCCCGCACAGCGATCACCGCCTGGATCGCCGACCTCGTCCCCGAGGCGGACCGCTCCCGCGGCTACGGACTGCAGTACTGGATGCTCAACGCCGGCGGAGCCCTATCAGGCGTCCTGGGCGGCTACCTGGCGAGCTCCCATCTCACCGCGCTGTGCATGGTAGATGCCCTGACCTGCGTCGGATTCGCACTTGTCGTCACGCTCCTCCCCGGCGGCACAAGCCCCAACCGGCCCACCGCCGACCCGATCCGCCACCGCGACGTCCTCGGCGACCGACGCCTGCTGACGGTCACCGTCCTGTCCCTGATCACCCTGACCGTCTACCAGCAGATGATGTACGGCCTGCCGCTGACCATCCGAGCCAACGGCCTGTCACCCGCCGTCTACGGGGCCGTCAACGTCACCAACGCCATCGCCGTGCTAGCCCTGCAACCCCCGCTCCAGCCGGTCATGGACCGCCTCAACCCCCTGAAGTCCTGCGCGATCGGCTCCCTGGCCATCGGCGCGGGCATGGGCGCCAACGCACTGACCCACACCGCGCTCGGCTTCGCGGCCGCCGCAGTGCTCTGGACCATCGGGGAGATCACCTTCTGCGTCGGCGCGTCCACCTACGTCGCCTCCCTGGCCCCCGACCAGGCACGCGGCCGCTACCTCGGCATCTGGGGCATCGCCTTCGGCGGATCCGCAGTCCTCGCACCCCTGCTCGGGGCCGCCGCCCTCGCGCACGGCCCGAACTGGCTCTGGGGCAGCAGCGCCGCCATCGCGGCCACCTGCGCCGCAGCCTTCGCTGCCCAGGCGATGCGCCCCGAGCACCGCCGCACCGAAGCAACCGACCTCTGACCTGCCGCCCTCGCGCATCAACACCTGAAGGGAACCTCGCATGAACCGACGAATCACCGCCACCGCCGCAGCGTGCGCGTTGGCCATCCCCCTGGGCGTCGCGGCCGCGGCACCGGCCTCCGCGACCACCGTCGCCCACCTGAACGTGATCTGCTCCGCCGTCAACATCCGCACCAGCCCCACCACCGCCGCAACCGCACTCGGCGTCGGCTACAAGGGCGACCCCGACGCGGTCACCAAGGGCCTGCTGCCCAAGGGCGCCACCGCCTTCACCTGGCTGTACGGAGCCGTCACACGCGCCAGCGACCACAAGAAGATCACCGGCTGGGCCATCGCCAGCTGCATCCACTAGCCGCCGGCCATCGACAACACCCGCGCGCGGGAGCGCGCACCGCCGCCCCAGCGACATCCCCAGCCCGCGACCAAGTCTTTGAGAGGACAACACATGAACACCACCCTCCGCCGCACCCTGGCGAGCGCAGCCGTCGGCGGCACCGCGCTGCTGGCGCTCGTCACCCCCGGCTCCGCCCAGGCGGCCACGCCCGCCGTCGCCACGGCCGCCCACGTGACCGCCGCCACCTCCTACGTCGACTGCAACGAGTACTGGTCCACCACCGTCGTCAAGGTCCGCACCGGCCCCGGCACCGGCTACACCGCCATCGGGCAGCTCGGCACCCACAACATCGTCGACTGGGTGAACGAGAACTCCAACAACTCGTGGACCAAGGTCCGCCTCCTCCAGAAGTCCAGCTACGGCCTCGCCAAGGGGACCGTCGGCTGGGTCTACACCGGCTACCTGGCCTACCACTCGCCCTGCTACACGAGCATCAACGTCTGACCTGGTCGCACGAGCCACCGCAGCCGTGAACCCCCGGCCCGCGGAATCGCTCCGGCGCCGCCCGACCCAGGGCGGGCGGCGCCGCCCGACCCATCACCCGAACAGAGCCGCTTCCTGCGGCCGCGCGGCCCCACCGCGGTCGCCGACGGCTGCCGTCCAGACGCTCTAAGGAGCCCACCCATGCGCCACCTCACGAAGCGCCTCGCGGCAGTCGCCAGCACCAGCGCACTCGCCGCCGGACTCGCCCTCCTCAGCGGCGGCCAGGCCCACGCCGCGAACCAGAACTGGTACAGCACCGCCTCCACCGGCGACGCCTGCGGCGCGTTCCTCGACGTGTACAACCCCCACCAGGACTACGTCCAGGCCACCTTCGCCGGCTGGCCCCCGGGCAGCGCCGGCAAGGCCTACGCCTGGACCAGCTGCGTGGGCTCCGTCTACCGCAGCAGCAACTACGGCAAGTCCTGGACCCGGATCTCGCCCTACGGAACGATCAACGAGGCCAGCCACTGGGACGAGGTCCGGTTCCCGAGCTACAACACCATGTACTGGGACGGTCCCGGCCTGCGCGTCAAGGCCTGCGTCTCGGAGTACGAGTGGGGCATCTTCGTCGGCCAGGCATGCACCAAGCCCTACTGACCGACGCGCACCCGCCGAACCCCGCCGAACGGTGACCGCAGCCCCTTTGCTGCCGTCCCCCGGCCACTTGCCTTCCCCTCCTGCCCATCCGAACCCGGCCGGAGGGGGAACGGCCCCGCGCCACAAGCCCTCGGTCGGCCCGGCAAGCGCCGCACCCGGAAGACCTCCGGTCCAGCGGCCAGCCACCCCGCGGTGCCGCTGGCAGCACCCCGAGCCGACGGCACCGCGGCCCCACGACCAGCCAGCCAACCCTCATGAAAGCGACCCCGTAGCCGTGCAGCACCTCAACGAAGCCGTCGCCCACGCCCTGATCGACGACAAGCTGCGCGCCGCCGAGCACGCACGCCTCGTCCGCCAGGTCCAGGGACCGACCCTCCTGGCCCGCCTGTGGCAACGGCTCCGCCGGCGCTGACCACCAGCCCCGGAACCGCCAACCCACCCACCTCACCCGAAGGACACCACCTCCCATGCCGCGTCTGACCCGCACCCTGCTGACCGCCACAACCATCGGCGCCCTCGCCCTGGGCGCAGCCGCCTGCCAGTCCACCCCCGCGTCCCACAGCGACCACCCCGCAACAGGCACCCACACCGCGTCGTCCCAGCCCGCCCAGCGCCCGGTCACCTCGCTGCCCGCCGCCACCCAGGCCCAACTCGACGCGGCCGCCGTGACCTCCGACGACGTCGCGGCCCTGCGGATGGGCGTCAGCCCCGTCGATGCGGACAACGCCCTGATCGCCACCGGCACGGTCCGCGCCCAGCCGTCCAACTGCCAGCCCCTCACCGACGTGTGGCAGGGCGGCGCACCCGAGTACACCGCCACCGCGTCCCTGGAACGCTCCGTCCTCGAGGCCGACGCGACCGTGACCTCGACCCACACCCTGCACCTGGCCGCATACCCCGGCGCGACCGCCCTGGCCTTCATGAACGCCCTCACCCACGCGGCAGCCACCTGCTCCACCTACACGCAGCCCGACACCGAGGGCGAGATCCACGAGGTCATCACCCCCATCTCCAGCAGCCTGGGCGACCAGTCGGTCGCCTGGTACTCGTCCATGACCAACGGCAGCAAGACCTTCTACGCCACGGTCACCGTCGTGCGCGTCGGCAGCAGCGTGATCACCGCCGTCGAACTGTCCGACGCCGTCAAGAGCGCGGAGCAGCTGCCGCCCACCAACTCCTCCCTGCTCAGCGAGCAGATCAACAAGCTGCGCAGCCACACCAACTGACCAGCCCTCTCCCGCCGGCGACCGAGTCCGAGGAACTGCCAGTGCCCCCCACACCCACCGCCCTGCACGACTTCCTCCACGCCCCCACCCCGGCCGGAGAGTTCATAGCCCGCCCCACCCCCTACACAGCCTTCGACGTCGCCATCGCCGTCAGCGCCTACCGTGACCTCGTCCGTCAACTTCCGCTGGACGAAACCTGGTTCGCGCTCAAGGCGGCCCCGCTGACGCCCCTGGTCAGGGCCCTGCACGCCGAAGGCTGCGGCTTCGACGTCGCCTCCGTCCCCGAAATCGACCAGGTCCTGGCGGCTGGCGTCCCCGCCGGCCAGCTCAGCTACGGAAACCCGGTCCGCAGCCGGGAGGAAGTCCACGCAGCCGCCGACCGAGGGATCCGCACCTGGGTCGTCGACCACGATGACGACCTGCAGCGCATCGCCGTCGCCGCCCCCGGCTCCCGGGTGGTGTTCCGCCTGGCCGTCCAGGGCGCCGGGGCCGACTGGCCGCTGTCCCAGCGCTTCGGTACCAGCACGGACCAGGCCGTCCACCTCGCCCGGAGCGCCGCCCGGGCAGGACTGCGACCGGCCGGCTTGGCCTGGCATGTGGGAAGTCTCCAGCGCGACACCAACGCCTGGGACAGGCCCCTGGGCGAGGCCGCCGCCGTCTGGTCCACGCTGGCCGACGACGGCATCGACCTGGAGCTCCTGGACCTGGGCGGAGGCCTGGCCGGCCCCGGCTACCGGCACCCGGCCCCGCCGCTGGCCGACTTCGCCGCCGCCATCACCAGGGCCGTGGACCGCCACTTCCCGACCCGTCCGCGCCTGGTCGCCGAACCCGGCCGCTCCCTGGTCGCCGCCGCAGGCGCGAGCGTCGTGAGCGTCAAAGCCGTCCTGGAGCGCACCGACGGGGCCCGCCACGTCTTCGTTGACGGCCTCGTCTTCGGCCTGGGCCTCATCGAGGGCATGGACGGCAGCGTCGAATACCGCATCACCGCACCCGACCACCACCCCGACGCCCCCACCGCCGACATCCTCCTGCAGGGCCCCACCTGCGACTCCGTCGACCAGCTCAAGGCCAAGACCCCCTACACCGCCCCGCTCGACCTGAAGGCCGGCGACAGGCTGATCATCCACGACTGCGGCGCCTACTCCTTCTCCTACGCGGCACAGAACTTCAACGGCTGGACCCCGGCGCCGGTGGTGGTCCTGTGACGGCCCGCGGCACACCGGTCAGCCGGATCGTGCTCGCCCACGCCCTGTCGGCCACCGCGACCACGATCACCGTGCCGCTGATCGCCGGCACCCTCTACACGGCTACCCACTCCACCGCCGCGCTGGCCCTGGCCAGCGCGGCCCGCATGCTGCCCTTTGTCGTCCTGAGCGGTGCGGCCGGACGGCTCGTGGACCGCACCGATCGCCGGCGCCTGCTTGTCACCAGCTCTCTCGTGCGCGCGGTGCTTGCCGTGCTCCTGACGCTCCTGGCCGCAGCGCACGGCCCCATCGCGCTGATGGTGGCGCTGGCCTGCGCCACCGCGGTCGCGGCCACCCCCGCCTACGCCGCCGCTGGCGCGGCGGTGTTCACCCTGGCCGGCCGGACGGACCGGCAGCGCGCGATGACGCAGCTCACCGGCGTCGAGACGGCGGCATGGGTCGTCGGCCCGGCACTGGGCGGACTGCTGCTGGCTAGCGCACCGACCTGGACCATTCCGCTCGCGGCCGCCGTCATCGCCACCGTGTCAGCCGCACTCATCACCACCGTGGACCTGCCGCCCGCCGACCCGCAGCCCGATCTCGGACCCCGCACCACCATGCGCGCCCTGCTCGCCACCGCGCCGGGCCCCGTCGCGGCCGCGGTGGCCGTGAACGTGGCCGTCGACGCGACGTCCGCGCTGCTGGTCCTGCTCGGCGGCGACCCCACACAGTACGGGCTGCTCGTCGCGGCCCTGGGCACCGGCGCCGCCGCTGCTCTGCTCGCCGCACCCGCCACTCGCACCCGGCACCTGCCGTACTACCTGACCGCTACCGCCACCGCCCTCCTGGCCGCCAGCCAGATCACCTGCACCCCGGTCCGCGCACTCCTGCTGACAACCGCCGGGGCGGGGGCCGTCATGGCGGAGGCCGCCGCGACCGTCAGCCTGCAGGGCCTAACCCCGCGCACCCGCCGCGGCGCCGCCCTCGGTGCGCTGGACCAGGTCATCGTCGGCGGCGCGCTGGCCGGGACGGTCGCCGGCCCCCTGGCCGCCGCTTCCCTGGGCGCGCCGATGACCATTGCCGCCACCGCGTTCCTGCTGGCGCCGCTGCCCCTGCTCCTGCTGCGAGGCCACCGCACCGAGCAGCCTCCGCCCACTGCGCCGGCACGCGCCGCGCGTCCCGCCCTGCGCCGATGACCACCGACCCCGCCCACGCCCGGAGAGGCTTCCCCGTGTCCACCACCGTCCAGCGCCGCCCCCAGGCCAACCACCCGGAGCCGCCGCGCCGGCAACGCATCACCATCAGCATCTACTTCGTCATCGCCGGAGCCGTCATGGCCGTCTGGGGCACACGGCTGCCCAGCGTGCAGGCCCGCCTGCACGCCGGCCCCGGAGCCCTGAGCCTTGGCCTGCTCGGCGCCGCCGCCGGGATGCTGGTCGGCCTGCACATCGGCGGACGCCTCGTGGACCGCATCGGCCCGCACCGCCTCGTGCTGCCCGCCGCCCTGACCCTGGCCGCCACCCTGGCCCTGCTCGGCCTGCCCACCACCGTGACCGCGTTCATCGCGGCGTGCACGGCCTTCGGCGCAGCCCACGGGCTCCTCGACGTCGCCATGAACGTCGCCGCCGCCCGCACCCAAGTCGCCTACGGACGCCCCATCCTGCAGTCCATCCACGCCACTTACAGCATCGGAGCGCTCCTGGGAGCTGGCGCAGCCTCCCTGTCCGCGGCCGCCGGCATCCCCTCCGGACGGATGTTCCTGGGCACCGCCGCCGTGCTGGCCGCACTGCTGGTCCTGGCACCCGCGCTGGACCCGCTGCCCTGCGCCCCACCGGCGCTCGCGACCGGCCGCGGTACCGCCCGCCCGCGGGCGGTGATCATCGCGCTCGGGTTCCTCGCCCTGTGCTCCCTGCTGGGCGAAGGAGCCGCCGGCGACTGGAGCGCCATCCACCTGCACACCGTCCTGCACGCCAGCACCGCCCTGTCCGCCACCGCCTACGCGCTCTACAGCGGCGCGATGGCCATCTGCCGACTGACCGGCGACAAGATCAGCACCCGGATCGGACCCGTGGCGCACGTTCGAGCCGGCGGTCTGCTGGCCGCCGCCAGCCTAGGCGTCGGCCTGCTGATCCCGCACCCCGCAGCCGCCCTGATCGGCTGGACCCTGTTCGGCGCCGGCCTTGCCGGCGTCGTGCCCGCCGCCGTCACCGCCGCCTCCACCGCCCGCCCCCACCGCGCCGGGCGGGACATCGCCGCCATCAGCACCACCGGCTACGTCGGCATGGTCGCCGGACCCGCCGCCATCGGCGCGATCGCCACCGCCACCAACCTCACCGCCGCCCTGGCGCTGCCCGCCGTCCTGGCCCTGGGCGTCGCCGTCGCCGCCACCGCCGTCCGCCCCCGCAAGACCACGGAGACGCCCGCATGAACACCACCACCACCAACACCAACACCGCCGCCCCCTGGGCCCTGCTCGACTACAACGGCGTCCTGGGCCACCAACCACTGCCGGCCGACTGGCAGGACCTGGCCACCGCCGCCCACTGGACCGGGACCCTCACCTCCTTCCAGGACGCGTTCTGGAAGGCACGCGACGCCTACGACCGCGGCACCGTCACCACCGCCGAGTTCTGGGCCACCCTCAAAACCCCGCCGCACGCCGTCGCCACGGCCACCGCCCTGGACACCGCCATGTGGCTGCGCACCGACCCCCACGTCCTGGGACTGCTCGCCGACGCCGTCTCCCGCGGGGTGCGCCTGGCGATGCTCAGCAACGCCCCCACCAACGTCGCCCGCGCGATCGAGGCTGCCCCCTGGTCCGGCCTGTTCGAACACCTCCTGTTCTCGTGCGACATCGGCGCCAACAAGCCCGAACACCCCGCCTACCACCACGCCCTGACGACCCTGGACACCCTGCACCAGCCCGCCGACGTCACCTTCGTCGACGACCGCCACGACAACGTCGACGCCGCGACCCGCCTGGGCCTGCGCGGCCACCACTACCAAGGCGAACCCCACACCATCCACCGGGCCATCCACCGCGTCCACCCGACCCGCCACCGCGGCGACCGCCGCTGACCGCCCGCCGGAGACGCCCATGGCCACCGTGACCACCCGCTCCCCAACCGCACCCACGCCCACCCGAACCCCCTACACCGCGGTCCTGCGCGCCCCGCACGTCCCCGTCCTGCTCGCTGGCACCCTCCTGGCCCGCCTCCCCTCCGCCATGGCCCCCACCCTGGTGCTCCTCGCCGAGCACCACAGCGGCGCCGGCCTGGCCACCGCCGGCGCACTGTCCGCTCTCCAGGCCCTGATGGCCTCCGTCGTCCAGCCCCTGCTGGCCCGCGCCGCCGACCGCTACGGGCACCGCCCCGTCCTGACCGCTGCCACCACCGCGACCACACTGGTCTACCTCCTGCTCGCACTGCCCGGCACGCCCCTGCCGGCCACCGTCGTCCTGATCGCCCTGTCCGGGCTCCTGGCCCCGCCTGCCCAGGCGTGCCTGCGCGCCCGCTGGCCCGACCTCGTGCCCACCACCGCACTGCAGTGCGCCCACGCACTGGACACCTCGACCTCCGAACTGCTGTACGCCACCGCCCCGCTCCTGGCCGCCGCCACCGTCTACGGCACCGGAGCGGGAACCGGCTACCTGCTGGCGGCGGTCCTCGGCGCGGCCGGCACCCTGGTGCTCTTCCTCGCGACCACCGTCGCCGGCACCCGCACCCGCAACCCCCGGCACCGCGACCCCCTGGGACACCTCCGCTCCACCGACCTGCGATGGATCATGGGCGTCCATGCCGCCCTCGGCGCAGCGCTCGGCACCGTCGCCATGGCCGGCCTGCTCATCGCCACCAGGGACCACCACCCCTCGGGCGCAGGGATCCTCGCCTCCTGCTACGCCGCCGGGTCCCTGGTCGGCGGCCTCCTGTTCGGCGCCCGCGCCTGGCCCGGAACCCCCGCCACCCGGTTCCTCGCGACCACCACGCTCATGGCCCTGACCTGGATCCCCGTCGTGCTGTGCCCCACCACCCTCACCGCCGCGCTGGCGGCAGTACTCCCCGGGGCCGCCCTGGCACCCACGCTCACCAGCGGCTCGGACCTGCGCCGCGAACGCGTCCCGGACGGCCAGGCCGAAGCCTCCGGCTGGGTCCTGGCCGCCCTGGGCCTGGGCGAGGCCCTGGGCCTGGTCCTCGCCGGCCACTGGCCGGCGACCTGGTGGCCCGCCCTCTACGCCACAACCGCACTGGCAGCGGCCGCCCTGTGGCTGCACCGACCCACCGGCCACCCGAACCCGCGGAGGACTCCATGACCATCACCCGGCCCTACACCTACACCAACCTGCTGCCCGACAGCTTCTACAGCACCTCCCTGCGCCAGGACATCCGCCGAGGCCTGACGTCCACCCCCAAGACCACCAAGCCGGTCTGGTTCTACGACGCCGTCGGCAGCGACCTCTACGAGGAGATCACCCGTCTGCCCGAGTACTACCCCACCCGCACCGAACACCAGATCCTCGCGCACCACGCCGCCGACATCGCCCGCCGCACCAACGCCCGCACCCTGGTGGAGCTGGGCTCCGGGTCCTCGAAAAAGACCCGGCTCCTCCTGGACGCGCTCGACCTCGACTACTACGTCCCCGTCGACGTGAGCGAATCCGCCCTCCACCAGGCCAGCGACGCCATCGCCCGCGAGTACCCCCACCTCGCGGTCCACGCCGTCCGCACCAACTTCGACACCGCCCTTGACCTGCCCGACCACCGCCCGAACCGGCCAGGGCGCCTGTTCGCGTTCCTCGGCTCAACCCTGGGCAACCACCGGCCCCCCGAGCGGGCCATCTTCCTGCGCCGGCTGCGCGCCGCGATGAACCCCGAGGACGCGCTGCTGCTCGGCATGGACCTGGTCAAGGGCGAGGACGAACTCGTCGCCGCCTACGACGACCCCCGCGGTGTGACCGCGGCATTCGACATGCACCTGCTCGACATCCTCAACCACGAACTCGGCGCCGACTTCGACCCCGCCTCGTTCAAGCACCACGCCGTCTGGTCACCCGCCGACCAGTGGATCGAGATGCGGCTGCGCAGCCGCGTGAAGCAGACCGTCACCATCCCCGCGCTGGACCTGCGAGTGCACTTCGACGCCGCCGAGGACTGGATCACAGAGACCAGCGCGAAGGTCACCCTGGACGGCCTGCGCACCGAACTGCAGGAAGCCGGACTGGCGTTGGACTGCGTGTGGGCCGACCCCGCGGCGCGGTTCTCCCTGAGCCTGTCGACGCCCCGCAAAGCAGCATCGCGGTGAGCTTCCCGCGCACGCCCCGCTCGCCCACCACCGGACGGCCCGGCGGTGGGCGAGCCGGGGCCTCGGGAGACCGTTCCCCCGATCCGGGCGCGGCACGGGCAGACCGGCGAGGGGCGCGCGGATAATCGGATGCGGCCGCCGAAGCGGACCACTAACGTCAACGACGCGGGGTGGAGCAGCTCGGTAGCTCGCTGGGCCCATAACCCAGAGGTCGCACGGTTCGAATCCTGCCCCCGCAACGCGAATGGAGGGCCCGGCAGTTGCCGGGCCCTCCATCAGTTTCTTCGACATCAGCACCGCCGCCCCATACGTGCCCGGACACCCATCTTCGGAGACGATGAACCGGTCGCGCGGTCAGCGGTTGTTGTGGAACGCGACCAAGCCCCCGGCGACCAGCCCGGCCTGGCGGGCGCTGCGGAACTCGCCTCGACGGGCGTGGGCCGGGTAGGAACCCGAGGCCACCCCCGGCGGGACGCGCACGCCCAACCGCGGACCGTAGAAGACCAGGACCTGGCGGTGGCTGACCGCGGAGGAGATCCACGACGGGTCAGGGGCGATCCGGATCCGGGAGAACGCGCCGCCGTCGGGCGAACGCAGCTCGAGGCGCTCGTCGGCCAGCCGGTGCAGCGACCAGTTCGGGCTCGGCAGCAGAGCCATCGGGCCTGCGGGGATCCGGTTCAGCCCAGCCGAGATCGCGGCCTCCACCTGGATCTCGCGGGGCCTCCTCCCCGGCTCGTTGATCATCATGATGCGTTCCGGCTCGAACAGGGCCACCGGGATCGGGTCGTATCCGGCGGTCAGCTCACCGGTGACCCGGTCGATCCCCGTGGCGATCTTTCCGAACCCCAGTTCCGGAGCGTTGAGCAGCCGAGTCTGGCCGCTGTCCTCCACGTTCGAGCCCAGTTCTGCGCCGGCGGCCAGGACTTCGGCCAACCCCACGCTGTGGCCGTTGATCCGGAACCGGTCGCCTTCGCTCCAGGACTTGTTCACCTTGGTCCTGCGGTGCCTACCCATGATCACTCCCAGTGGATCCCACGACCGCGGCGTGCCGTCGTGGGATCGATGCTGCTGGTGATCACCTGTGGACAAAGGCGCAGAGCCTGACGGACGCGTGGCAGAGGCTCGGGCTGAGCGGAAGCCACCCACCAGCGGGGAACGCCATACGGCCGGGAAGCCGTCCGCCCCCGGGACGAGGTCAGGACCATACCCTTCGAGACTGGGCAACCCGGTGCTCCCACCCGCAAACGCCCCGCAGTGGAGGCTGGCCCTGATGAACTCCCGAACCGGCCAAGGCGGACGGCAACCACGCCGCCGATGCCAGCTGCCCACAACCCAGGAGCGCAATCGCCCCGCCCCTGCCTCGGTCGATGCATCAGGCCCTGTCCACGTTCACCTGATCGCGGGCGGCCGCAGACAGACCGGGCCGCGACGCAGACTCCAGAGCAGCCCGCGCCTCCCGCGGGAGCACGACGATTCCCTCGAGCATCTTGCAGGCCTTGGCGTAGGCGCTGCGCCGCTCCTGCTCGGTGGCCCCGGAGTTGAGCGCCTGGGCAAGGATCTTGCGTGCCTGCCGGACGACCGACCGCTCCCTCTGGGGGAGATGGTTGAGTCCGACGCGGCGCGCGGTCTCATCGGCGGTCCGGGAGGCAGTCTTCAGCACGGAGATGGCGATCCGGTACCCGGCCAGGTCGTCGCGACTGCGCCTGGCGTCCTGCGCGGCGTCCAACGCGTGCAGGAAGGCCACGGTCTCGGGCACGCTGGTGTCCCCGAGGGTGGGCCGGTCGAGGTAGGCGAGCGGGTCAGCCAGGTAGGTGCCGTACTCCTCACGAATCCGGTCGTGTTCCTGAGTGAGTAGCAGCCAGCGCTCGGCCTGTGCCGCCCGACGCTCAGAGCGTCCGCGCACGACGCCGAAAGCGGTCGCTGTCACCGTCGCCAGAACTGCGACGCCGCCGATCGTGACTGCCGGCCACATCAGATCGTGCCAGGGCAAGCCCGGCGTGCTGCTGTGCTGCTCGGGCGGCTTGGGGGCTGGCGCTGGCTGCGGTGTACTCGTGAAGACGTTGTCGACAGTCCTGGCGAACCACAGGGCGAGGACCTGGAGCTGGCCCGTGAACATCAGCATCCCCATGACACCGGCCATCACGGCGTTGACAAGGCGGCTCCTGTCGCGGAGCACGAGGGCGTTCGACAGGGCGAGGAGGGCGAGGAGACAGAGCAACGCCCCAGCGGTCTGAAGAAGCCACGGGCCCGTCACAGGTCACCAACCCGGCCGAAGGCCAGCGCCGAGTCCGTTCGGATGGGTGGACACCAAAGGGGCGAGGCCGCCGTGCTGGGCACGGGCACCCTGCGCTGTGCAGCATCGGCAGAAGGTCCTGAGACACCCCGCGATAGGGATCGGACCCGGGAGGTATCGACGGGGCGGCCGAGAGTTTGATCGGATGCCGGGCGCGTGGTGTGCGGGCGAAGCCCTGCAATGTTCATGTGGCAACAGTGCTGGCGGGAGCCTGTGGACAGAGGTCGCCGGATTCGGCGCCCTCCGGCCGCTGCAATGATCACACGACGGAGCCCCTACGGGCCTCGGGCCGGCCGTGATCGGCTCGATGCAGGGCCGCTCCGTCAGTGTCGATGCGGGGCGGCCCGACGCGGCGCGGCCGCCCCGACGGACTTCACTTGGGCAGGACATAGGTGTCGCTGAAGGTACCGGTGACCAGATCGATGAAGAGGTGCGATCCGTGGACGGGAAAGTCGAGGGCGGAGTAGTCCGTCAGCAGGTCGCCGATCTTGGTGCCGTTGAACTCCACGTCCGTGACGGTGCCGTCGGCGTGGTGGAAGTACACCGTGTCAGCCCAGTAGACGGCGTCGTCGTAGTTCGGGTCGGTGACGAACTCCACCGCAAGCGCGGGTGACTCGGTGTCGGTCGCTCCATCGCGAAACAGGGCTGCGCCCTCTTCGCTGAGCAGCCGGGGCAGCTCTGCCAGGATGGTGGCCCGGATGGAGGCGTTGGCGCGTGTCTCGCACCAGTCCATCAGGTCGTGGAGCTGCTCCACGGTCATCTGGTCGAGCAGGTCGGCCATGGTGGCCTTGTCGGTGAGGTGATCAGTCGTCAGGGGCGCGGCGGTCTCGGTCATGGTTGCTGTGATCTGGGCCTCCAGTAGGTGAGCGAGCGCTGTTGGGCACATGGCGGTGGCTTCGGGTGCGGCTGACTGTCGCCGAGGAAGGGGGACAGCGGCGCGAGGCGGCGAGCCGGGCGAGCCCGTGGCCAGCGTTCGCCGCTCCAGCCGGCTGCGGGGGCGGGCTGCTCCAGTGGCGGAGGCACGGGGCTGCTACGAGTCGGAACTGCACGAACGGGGCCCAGGGGGCGATCGACGGCGGAGTCGGTGAACACGACGGGTGCGACCGCGCCGCCTACCGGCCGGGGGTCTGGCGCGGCAGCGGCGGGTGAGCGGGGTCGACGCGGTGCGTACTGCTACAGAGCCTCACTGCCGCTCGGACTGCTGGCGGTGACCGATGGAAAGTCGGACACCTGGTCGGCGAGCTGCGAGGGCGGGCCGCCGATGTCGAGACCGAGCGCCTCGAACGCCTGGGAAAGGGCATGCACGATGAACCCGCCGTCGACCTCGCCTTCCGGGTCCTCCCCGCGCAGCTCGCACCAGTACACGAAGAGTTCGGCGACGGCCTGGCCGCTGGAGGTGGTGGTGTCGAATTTCAGAGCGATGGTGGGTCCTTTCCCGGGCTGCTCGCAGGAGCGCCGTGGGGCCGCTGGTGGGGCTGGTGGGGCTGGTGAGTGAGTCTGCGGAACTTGCATCCGCTCCGCCCCCTGCTGGGGGAATGCGCTGTACACCAAGACTCCAGAGGGGAGCTACCCCTCCTTGGACCCGTCCGGTGATCAGCCATTCGGGTTCGCTGTGCGACCGCGCGAACGCGGTCTTCGTGGCCCGGGGGGACTCGAACCCCCGCACACCCTCAAGTGGAGCCGCTCTACCAACTGAGCTACGGGCCTGCTGGCGAGGCATTCGGGACGGCCGTTGCCCACCCCGCCAACAAGTATTAATATACACTAGTTTCTACTTCCGGGCAACTCGGCAGGCCCGGCCGAGTTCCGCTCCCTGACATCTGACAGCGTGGCTCCGCCGCCGGAGCCGGACACGGCTGGGCCCGACGCCCTGGAGCCGGCTGATCTCCAGGGCGAGCCTTGGGCGTATGCCTGAAGGGAAGCCGCGATGCCTTGGCGAACGGCCAGGCCGCGGCTCGCTCAGGGCTGCTCGTACCGGGCGCGGCTGCGGACGCTGAGCGCGTGACTCATGAGCAGCAGTCGACGCACCCCGGCCGCGGACGCGCTCGTGGCCTCGACCTCGAGCCAGGGGGCCAACTCGTCCAGGTCGTCCGCAGCGCGCAGATGCCGCCCCCCGGTCCGCACGCTGCGACCGGCGAGCAGCGCCCACACGCGCGACGCCGCGTCTGCGGCGCTGTGCATGCCGCGACGGGCACCGGGCTCGAACAGCGCTGCCCCCGAGGAGGCTTGGGCCATCAGCTCCTGCGCTCTGGGCGCCTGGTCCGCGCCGCCTGCCGTACGCAGGTGGCCGGCTGCCAGGATCCCGAGGTTGATGATCTCTCGGTGCGTCTGGTCGCCGATGCGGAGCGACGCCGTCGTCTCGCCGTGCGGCGGATCCTGCTTGTGCATGAGATCCCAGCCCTCCGTGAAGGTGGAGGTCGGACCGTCGTGCGTATCCCACCACAGGGCGAAGTCCTGGGCGGGGTAGCGGAAGGCGCCGAGCACCTGCGAGGCGAACTGCTCGGCATCGCCGTCGGGGTGCTCCTCGCGCCAGGCGGCCTCGCGGGCGCTCTGCTCGGCGAGGACCTGCTCGAGGTAGGGGGCCAGGTGGGCCTCGGCCTCGGCGGCGAGAACGCACTCGTCAAGGTGCTCGGCGTCCCTCTCACAAGCCCCGGCCAGGGCGCGCGCCCGCATTGCCAGATCGAAGGCGCGCGGAGCGCCGGAGTCATCGGCCTGCTCCCGCCGGGCTGTACGGACGATCGCCTGTACCGCTGCCGCACGACGGCCCAGGCGGTGGTGGACGGCACCCGTCGCGGCCTCGGCGACCCGGGCCCAGGCAACACCGCAGATCGTTTCTGCGGCTGCCTCCATTGCGCCGTGCACCTGAACGCCGTGTTCGAAGGCGCTCCTCGCGGTCAGGGCGTGCTGTTGGACCGCTTGTTCCCACTCAGCGCGGGTGCGTCCGTGGCGCGTGACGCCCTGGAGCTCGGCAGCTGGATCGAGAAGGCTGGCCGTTCCGCGGTCGATCAGCTCCGTAGTGGTGGTCCAGGAGAGGTTGCTGCGCACGAGAACGCCGTTGCGGAGCAGTTGCCCGCCTGCCCAACGGAGGGAGCCGCTGCTCAGCCGCCATGTGGCCTTGACCTGTGCCGCGCTGCTGGTCTCCGGATCGCGGACGCGTCCACTGACGGTGAGCTGGGCCTCGCCGTCGGTGGCGCGGACCTCGACAGTCCAGCCGGCCGCTCGGCATTTGCGTTCGAGGCCGACCAGAGCGCGGGGAGGTGGAGCTTGGGGCTCGGTGGTCGGCTGCGGGCGGGCGGTGCTGCTGTAGGGCTGTTCCAAAGGGGCCTCCGGCCGGGTGGGACGGGGAATCAGGGCGTTAGGGGAAGGGGCAGGGCGGTCCAGGTAGTTCAGCAGTCGGGTAGGAGGGCGGCCGTAGCGGCGAAGGGCTTCCACGCGTAGCCGTTCGGCTCCCGGGCCCAGGCAGGGGCGCGCTCGATCAGGGCGGTCGCCGTCAGCGCGACCCTCGGTTCGGCCGTGACGCCGTAGGCGAGGAGCCGGCCCGTGGGGCTGTGCAGGTCGAGGTGCCAGTCCGAGCCCACGGAGCAGGCGACGACCCGGGCGCCGAGTGCTCCTTCGGGCTCGAAGGCATGGAAGGTCACCCGGTCCGTCCAGCCCGGCAGTGCCTCGAACTCGGGTACGGCGGGCTGGAATTCCGGCCTGAGCGTGCCGGTGGCGGCTACCGCGACGATGTCCAGGTCGCCCTCGTTGAGGGCGGCCTCCACCAGGCGGACGACGTCGTCGGCGTCGATGCCGTCGCGGGTGCGCAACACTCCGACAACGGCTCGAACCGCTCGCACGGCCCGCGCGTCGGCCTCGCTGGCCTGATCGTAGGCGCCGACGGGCCGCTGCGGGGTGAGGGACAGTTCCCAGCGGGTGTCCCGGGCGATCTGCTTCAGCAGCGCGACGCGGTCCGGACCGGGGCGCTCGGGCAGGACCTCGACGGCTCCCAGGATCTTCGTCAGAGTGCCGATCCAGCGGGTAACCGCCCACCGGGCGAACTCATCGGCCCGCCGCCGATGCGTCGCCCTCTCGGCCGCGGAGACCCGCTCGCCGTGCTTGCGCTGCGCGACGAGTAGGCCCATGTACCGGTCGTGGGTGTCGCGCCGCTCCTGTTCACGCTGTTCGAAGGCGAGATGGAGGACCTCGAGATCGGACAGGTGATCCAGCGGCACTTCGTCTGCGGCGTAGTCCAGGCGGATGGCGGCGATGTGCTCGGTGGCGCTGCGGGAGTGAATGGTGGCGGTCTCCTTCGATAATGGGGTGGTCGGACTGGACCGGTAGCGATGGTTGGGCCGGTCAGTTCGGGACGCTGACCGCGTTCCGGCGGGCCCGCATCCGGGCACCGATCTGGGCCTGGGTGGGCTGCACCCAGGCGTGGTAGCCGCGGCCGGGCAGAAACCACTGGCCGAAGTGGTCCACGCCGCACCAGCGGCAGCCGCCGGGGAGCGGGGGCTGCCCGTCCGGATGACGAACAAGTCCGTGGCGCATTCCGGACTCCAGGTGCCGCAATCTCAAGCCCGCGTTCGCCTTGGCCCCGTCCGAGACGGACGTCGGGCTCGCGGGAGGAAGCGCGTCCAGGCGGGCGTCGACGCGCAGGCGCCAGGCGCGATAGCGGTAGACGGCCGCAGGGCTCCAGTCGTCCGGGTCCAGGCGGCGCGGAAGACTCAGCCCGCGGTATGACGTCGAGGTGTCTACCCAGGCGGCTCGGCCGTCGCGGATGCCGAAGATACCGTTATGAGCGACTGCCATGTGGGGCCTCCTGATGGGGGATTGGGGGACGCTGGTGGGTGGCGCAGTGGCGCGGCGCATACGTGTGGGCGGTGCCGGCGGCAGGGCAGCCGGGAGTGCACGGGCCAGCCGAATAACTATTAAACTACAGCAAATGCCAATTCTGATCAAGTGGATTTCCAGGTGGAGCCCAGGTCCCTTGCCAGACCCCCTTGCCGCTTGCCGGATTCCGCGGGGTGACGACGGCAGCGTGAGGGTTAGGCGACAGGCAGGCCGGGCGATCCGGACGGGACGGCCGGAGGCCCATGCCCATGACCGGCCCATTACGGAAACCGGTCGGCGCCGGACGAAACTGCCGTCGACCATGGCGGGAGCCGCTAGCGTGGGGAGATGCCCTTCGTCGACGACGAGACGGACCATCAGGCCTGTGCGACGTGCCCGTCGTTGAGATTCGAACGTGCGGACTTCACGACGATGGATCGCCCCTCCGCCCTGGCCCCGTTCCGAGCCGAGGACGGATACCGCTACCTCCAGGGCGTCCCGGTCTGCGTACACCCGGGCCGCATCGGGCTGTTCCCCGAGCACATCTCCCCACCGCCTCGCCCCCTGGAGGAACTGGCACCGCCGCGGGCAGCCCGCCCGCGCCGTACGTGGTGGCCCTTCGGCCGGCGCCCTTGAGGCCGCCGGCGTCGCCCGTGGTGGACTACCCGCCCGCGGAAGCCCGTAGGCTGGCGCTCCCCATGCCTACCCGGAGCATGGGCGGACACCGAGGCCGAGGAGATCGAACATGGCACAGGGGCGCACCGGCATCAGGGGAGCAAGAATCGGTTCCGGGCCGATGGGAGAACCCGAGCGCGGTGACCTCGCGCCCCGCACCGCGGTGTCCTACTGGTGCGGCAACGGGCACGAGACGCGGCCCAGCTTCGCGGCCGAGGCTGAGGTCCCGCGCGTGTGGGACTGCCCCAAGTGCGGACTGCCCGCCGGCCTGGACCCCGACGACACCCCCACTGCCGTGGGCCCCATCCCCTACAAGACCCACCTCGGCTACGTACGCCAGCGACGCACCGAGCAGGACGGCGAAGAACTCCTCAACGCCGCGCTCGCCAAGCTCCGCGGCACCATCTGACAGGGCCCCACGCCAGGGCCGGCCAGCGCACCGCTACCCGGCACCCTCTACGAGTCGAACCAGCAGCACAGTGCGACCACGGCATTGCTACACTGATCAAGGACACCTTCCGCCTCCCACCGCGCCAGGCCGCGTCGAGGGACGAGCAGCACGGCAGAGACAAGCATCCTGCCGAGACGAATCGAGCGAGTGGCCACCATCGGAGCAGCCTCATCCCTTAGGGTCGGCTCGCGCACATGGACGAGCCCCGCGTCGATCGACCTCAGACAACTGCTGCTCCTGCTG
Source organism: Streptacidiphilus sp. EB103A (assembly GCF_041261405.1). Classification (NCBI taxonomy): domain Bacteria; kingdom Bacillati; phylum Actinomycetota; class Actinomycetes; order Kitasatosporales; family Streptomycetaceae; genus Streptacidiphilus; species Streptacidiphilus sp. EB103A. Next base: position 158,133 of record NZ_JBGCAQ010000019.1, read on the forward strand.
GACAGGAGCTGGTGACCAGCCCCTGGCAGGCGTGAGCGCACCGATCCGCCGGCCACTTACCCGAATGGCAGCCGGCCCCTGGGCCCGGTGTGCCCGAACACTCTTCTCCAAAAGGACCAATCTATGAGCACCACCACCGATCTGACGGTCGAACGTCCCGGCGCTGACGCGTCCGCGGCGGACCCCGCCACCACGGCCAAGCGCCGTAGCATCACGGGCACCGGGCTGAACGCCATGGTGCTCGTCGAACTCCAACAACTCGCCACCGTCCTCGGCATCACCGGCCGAATGCGCAAGGCGGACCTCATCGCAGCGATCATCGCCAGAAGCGGAGGGGACCCGCTCTTGCCGGACGCCTCCCCGGCAAGGGTCGCACGACCAAGAACACCGGCCCAGTCCCGTTCCTCCGTCACTCAGGCCCCTGCCGGCGGCACCCCGCAGCACACCGGCCCGCCCCCCGAAGCCACCGAAGAACCGGCACAGAGCGTGGCCCCGTACGGAGACCGTTCCGACAGCCACGGCACGACCGCCAGCGCTGACCGCCGTCACGCCAACGATCGAAGCCGCCTTGGGGAGACCAACGGACGCCTCCGCAACGGGCAACGGGACCAGCGCCCCGAGGCCACGGCCGACCGATCGGGGTCGGGGGAGCACGGCAGTGGCCGACCACGCCGCGACCGGAGCCGGCGCAACCGCCGGGAACCCGTCGACTCCCCGCAGGCAATCCTGCTCCCGGACGAGGCCCTGGCCACCGCCGCCGGCGTCCTGGACATCCAGGAGAACCACGCGTTCCTGCGGACCTCCGGCTACCTCCCGGGCCCCGAAGACCTCTACGTGTCACTGGCCCAGGTCCGCCAGCACGGCCTGCGCAAGGGCGACGTGATCACCGGCGCGGTGCGCCAGCCCAAGGACGGCGAGCGCCGCGAGAAGTTCAACGCGCTGCTGCGCCTGGACTCGGTCAACGGCAGCGAGCCCGACAACGGCCGCAACCGCCCGGAGTTCAACAAGCTCACGCCGCTGTACCCGCAGGAGCGGCTGCGCTTGGAGACCGACCCGAGCGTCGTCACGACCCGGATCATCGACCTGGTGGCCCCGATCGGGAAGGGCCAGCGCGGTCTGATCGTCGCCCAGCCGAAGACCGGCAAGACGATGATCATGCAGGCGATCGCCAACGCGATCACCCACAACAACCCCGAGTGCCACCTGATGGTCGTCCTGGTCGACGAGCGTCCGGAAGAGGTCACCGACATGCAGCGCTCGGTCAAGGGCGAGGTCATCTCCTCGACCTTCGACCGTCCCGCCCAGGAGCACATCGCCGTCGCCGAGCTCGCCATCGAGCGCGCCAAGCGCCTGGTGGAGCTGGGCCACGACGTGGTCGTGCTGCTCGACTCCATCACCCGCCTGGGCCGCGCCTACAACCTGGCCGCCCCCACCTCCGGACGCATCCTCTCCGGCGGCATCGACTCAGCCGCGCTCTACCCGCCGAAGAAGTTCTTCGGCGCGGCGCGCAACATCGAGAACGGCGGCTCGCTGACCATCATCGCCACCGCGCTGGTCGACACCGGCTCCCGCATGGACGACCTGATCTTCGAGGAGTTCAAGGGCACCGGCAACATGGAACTGCGGCTCGACCGTAAGCTCGCCGACAAGCGGATCTTCCCCGCCGTCGACATCGACCCCTCCGGCACCCGCAAAGAGGAACTCCTCCTTGGCCGCGAAGAGCTCGCCATCACCTGGAAGCTCCGGCGCGTCCTGCACGCGCTCGACGGCCACCAGGCCGTGGAGCTGCTGCTGGACAAGATGAAGCAGACGTCCAGCAACGCCGAGTTCCTGACGCAGATCGCCAAGACAGCACCTTCGGCCTAGCACCACCGCGGTGAACGCCCGCACAGGACGCACAGCCACGAACCGCTACCCGCCAAGGGGGACCGCGATGACACACCCGACAGAGGAACCGCTGGTAGGCGGACGGTTGACCGCTGGGGTGGTCCGCGTCGGCGACACCGTCCGCCGACCGCGCTCGCCAGCCTCCGCGTTCGTCGCGCAACTGCTCAACCTCCTCGAGGGCCAAGGCTTCACAGGAGCTCCGCGCCACCTCGGCATCGACGAGCACGGGCGCGACATCCTCACCTACATCGAGGGAACCGTGCCGGCCCGCTTCCAACGCTGGGAGGACCAGCAGGTCGCCGCTGCGGGCCACCTGCTGCGCCGGTTCCACGAAGCCACCCGGGGCAGCACCCTGGCCGGCGGACACGCTGTCGTCGTTCACGGCGATGCGGGACCGAACAACACGGTGTTCGGCGGCGGGCCGAGGCTGCCGACCGCCTTCATCGACTTCGACACAGCCGGCCCGGGGGACCCCGTCACCGATGTCGCATACCAGTGCTGGACCTGGACGATCTCTAGCAAGACCGGCGCGTGGCCGGCCGCTGCTCAGGCCGCCCAAATGCGGGTACTGACCGACGCGTACGGCAGCGAGCAGTGGGAACCCGACCAGATCCTCGACGCAGTCCTTGAGCGCCAGGCCGACAACGCACGATGGTGGAGGTCACGGCTGACCTGCGACCGTCCCCTCTCCGCGACCACGGAGCAGATCGAGGAACGGGCGCACTGGTCCGACCGTGAATACGCCTTCACCCTCGCGAACCGCCCCACCTTCCAGGCAGCCCTCGAACGATGACGATGACGAGGTCGCGTCGGCACACGAGTGACATGAGCTCGGACCGGCCCTCGCCCTTCGCCAGAAGCGACGGGGAACGAAACGGGCCGGATACGAGGGCTCCCTCCGTAGGGAGGCGATCTACTCGTAACCGGCCCGCTCACGGTGTCGGTCCCGGTGACCGAACCAGCCGGAGCATCGCTCAGGGCTGCGTCCAGCCCGGAAGGGCTTCGAGACGCAGACGGCGGTCCGCAGGCTGCTTGCCCTGCTTGATGAGCCGCCGCTGCTGGAGCAGCCAACGGTAGATTCCCACCCCGTTGACCGACTGGTCGAAGGGAACCTTGAGGTCCCCGTGCTCGGCAGCCCACGCCGCCAGAACCTCGAACGATCCGTCCCACAGGGCCGCCATCCCGTCCCAGACCCAGGCGGGCCGACGCTCCAACTCCTCCACCTGTGCCGCGGGAAGCGTGCCCTTGCGGTACAACGCCCGCTTGGAGCCCACCGCGTGGCCGAACGCGCTCGGCTTCACGCCGTCCTCGGCCTGGTAGTCCTGCGGGATCCGGCCATGGCCGTGCTCGGCGATGAACCGGTCCAGACGGGTGAGGAACAGCTCGAACTTCGCGTCGTGAACGTGCCACATCCAGCCGTTGAACGCCTCGAAGTACGCGATCTCCTCGGCGCTCGACTGCTGCGCCCTGTAACGGTTGCGGGAGACCGTGACAAAGCTGTCCAGCCGGTAGCCGGAGGGCGAGGTGTACCCGCGGGGAACATGGGCGTGCCCGTGCTCGCGGACGAAGCTCTCCAGCTCGGCGCGGCCCCGCTCCCGCTTGGCCTCCATCAGGTCCCATGACCATCCGGGGAGGGCTTCGAGCAGCGCGGCGCGGGCCGAGGCGATCCTGCCGACGGTGTAGGCCGCGCGCTGACGGGCAGCCCAGCCTTCCAGCGGGCTGCCCTCCTCGGTCGGGCGGACAACCGCGTGCCCGTGCTCGGCGACGTAGCGCTCCAGCAGACCGTAGAAGTAGTACCAGTCCTCGGTGCTGTGCTCCAGCACGTGCACGGCCAGGGCGTCGGAGAGGCGGACATCCACTCCAGCGCCTCCCAGGATCGTGACCCGTTCGGGCAGCAGGGCCCTGTCCTCGGTGTTGTCGTCCAGGCCAGAGCCCAGACGCCGCCGAGCGGCGGTCAGAGCCGCGTCCATCCGCTCGTCCTGGTCGCGCAGCGCCGAGAGCACCCGCCACACGTGGCGGTAGGAGCTCCCTGCCAGGACCGCAACGGGGTTCTCACCCGGAGCGAGGTAGACGGGGAGCAGGATCAGCGCAGGTCGGTCGTGGTCCGGGTGCAGCCGCAGGGCCCGTCCCACCGCCTGGACGATGTCAGTGGTGGAGGACTTCGGGTCCACCAGGCAGATACCGTCGACGCGGTCCACATCGATGCCCTCCACCAGCGTGCGGCAGTTGTTGAGCACCACGCGCTCCCCGTGTCCGGGACGGGCCAGGGCCTCCAACTGTTCAGCACGCCGCACAGCGGAGGTGGCGCCGTCCGTGTGCAGGGAGGTGATCCGGACCTCGCAGGTCGCCAGCGCGACGGCGGCGAGGGTCGCGGAGAACTTCTTCGAGCGAGCGATCCGGCTGTGGAACGCGATGACGCTGCGCAGGTCGTGCTCCTTCATCGCGCGTGCCACTGCGATCTGCGTGGCGACGGCAGTGGTGTCCGTGGGACCGCCGCTGGAGGGCTGCGTCCGCAGGAGCGCCTGGTGGACGTCCTCGTCGGAGACCAGGACGACGGCGACCTTGTAGTCGGCCAGCAACTTGCGGCGGATGGCGTTTCCGAAGGTCAGGTCGAACACGCGCTTGCCGTACACGCTCTCGTTGTCCATGGAGACCAGGCCCGCAGTGCCGTCGGTGTCGGGATGGGTTACCGCTGTGGCCGTCAGAGACAGCCGGAAGCGCGCGGGGATACGGTCGTTGTCCAGCACGACGGCGAACGCCTTGCCTGCGATGCCAGCGGTGTGGTGGGCCTCGTCCAAAATGGCGAGGTCCAGGGGCTGAAGCGCTCGGAGCTTGTACGCCTCGGCGATTCGATCGGCCGAATGGTAGGTGGAGATGAGCAGGCGGGCCCGCGGGGTCCTGCCGGGTGCCAGGAATTCGGCGATCCGCTCCGGGTCGACGGTCACCGGTGCGGTGGTGTCCCCTACTGCGGCGTCCGAGCACACGATGAGCGTCTCCGGAGCCTCGGGAGAATTCCGGCTCCAGTTCAGGTGGGTCTGGCGAGCCAGGGCGAGAGTCGGAACGGCGACCAGGGTGACCCGTGCGGCTCGGTCCTCGGCGGCGAGAAGCCCGACCAGGGTCTTGCCGGTTCCGCAGGGCATGACGACCAGGGCTCGGTTGCCTCGGTAGGCCTTCAGGGCGGCACGCGCCTCGGTCTGGTGCGCGCGGGGCTGCATCGGCAATGGGCCTCCTGGGATAGATGGTCGGAGTACCGGGCCCGACAGTCGGGTCCGGGGGGTGTCAGTTGTGGGGGGTGAGGATGAGGTGCTGGCCGTTGGATGCGGGCAGGCCGATGGTGCGGCTGAGGTCGTCGTTGCCGCCGATGGCGGTACGGATCTCCGTGCGGGTCATCAGGCGGGTGGGCCGGTCCAGCGTGATCAGTGCGCTGACGATGGGAAGCAGGTCAGTGCGGGTGAGCGAGCGGCGGAACTGCGCGCCGGAGGGGTTGGTGGCGATCGCGTAGTAGCGGTCTGCGGACAGGAGGGCCTGCGCGGTGAAGGCGGCCGGGGCGTCGGCGGGGCGGAGCGCGGCGAGCAGGTCCATGGTGTTCCTCCGGGGACTCCGTACTGGTATAACTATTAATCTACACCGATTTCAAATCAAAGGCAAGTCGACCCCCCTGATTCCGGCAAGGCGCCGATCCGACCCTGCGGGCCGGCCCTCAGGCAGCTGGGCCGAATCGGTCGCGGCACCCGACTGCCCATGTGGACGGATGCGCCGCTGCCCTGGTCGCCGGCGCCCGGGACGAGCTCGGAGCCCGGTGCAGCACGTGGACGTAGCGTCTGCCGCTCACTCGCCGGCGGGGCGGGGCCCAGACGCTCGGGAACGGGTCGGTGGGCTTGACGCTCGAGGGCGGATTCGCGCGACGGGTCACCTCGGCGGCGGCAGTGATCGCCATCCAGAGCGAGTCGACAGCACGACGTGCCACCGACATGATCTCCTGCAAGGTCATCCCGCCAGTAGCACAGCACAGGCCCGGAGAGCGCCCCCGGGAGGCCGCTCCGGGCCAGAGCGGCGAGGGCGACATCACGGTCGGGGGCGGCGTCGCCGAGCCGCACGGTGTCCACGTCCTGGCCCGTCTCGCCCAAGTGGCGCAGGGCCGCTGCTCGGCCCGTCGCGCACTGAACAGCGAAATCGAACGTGGACACCTTGGAAGGGGCCCAGGTTGTGGCACCGGTGACGCCGGACGCCCCGGGCGGTGGTCTCCTGCAGCACTGCCATGCCCACGACCGTGTGGCCGGCCTCGTGGAAGGCGTGCGAAGCTGGGCAACTGTCGACAACCTGGTGGGGGTCACTGCGCGTGTGATCGCGATGTTTTTCAGCTCCACGAACTTCATGGCGCTCCCGAGGTGATGGGGGCTGGACGACAGGTCGGTCGGCCTCGGTGGCCGGTTCCGGTGGGCGGGGATGATCGCTGTCGCGTTCGCCGGGGCTGAGCTCCTTGGGGACGGCGCCAGAGAGTGCCACCTCAAGCCGGTGCTATGTGAACCCCGGTACCGCGTGGGCTTGCGGGTGGCCCGCCGCAGGAGCTTCGGCGCCATGGTCCTGCCGCAGCGAAGCAGGAGCAGCCTCGGTGACGTCCGAGTGGGTGAACGCCGCCTCGAGGAGGAGTTCAAGCACCGATGGCGAGGAACTGGTGGGCACCGCGCAGCGTGGTGTGAATCTTCTGCTGGGTGGCGCGGCTGTCGAGGCGAACGTCGAGTGCCCCTGGAATGACGCTTGCGGCCCGAAGTCCCGCGGGCAGCCGGCTGACGTCGAGGCCGTCGCGTCGGGCGATGAGGACGCCGAGTTCGTAGCGGCTCACGGCATCGGCTCCTGCCAGATGGTGAATGCCGCTCGCGTCACAGGATGCGAGTTCCAGCAGGCCCGCGGCCAGGTCGGAGACGTGGACCGGGCAGCGGATGTCGTCGGTGAACAGGACGCCGCCCCGGTTGCCGGTTGCCAGGTCGTGCACTGCGCGCACGTGCACGGATCGCCGGCCGCCGATGATCAGGGATGTGCGGGCGATGACAGCGCCCGTGTGCACGAGGCGGACTCCTGTCTCCGCCGCGGCCTTCGCCGCGCCGTATGGCGTGAGGGGGTCGGGAGGGCAGGTTTCGTCGTAGTGGACGCGGGATCCGGAGAACACGGCGTCGGTGGAAACATGGATCAGACGGCTGCCGACGCGTGCTGCGGCCATCGCAAGGCGCACGGGGCCCTCGGCAGTGATCGCCCAGTCGGACTGACTGCTCGCTGCGTTGACGATCACGCTCGGTTGAACCTGCGCCACGACCGCTTCGATGCGACCGGGGTCTCGCAGGTCCATGGCGTGCCAGGCGACCTTTGGAGTGCTGCCGGGCCTGGTGGCGAAGGTCGCTGCCGTCGGATGCCCCGCGTCCGCCGCCTGCCGGACCAATTCGGTGCCCAGGAAACCGCTGCCACCGATGATCAGAAGCGTCATGACGAGACACGATAGGGGAAGGGCCCCACTAGCAGCCTCGGGTGCACCCCGTCATCCAGGTCCCGATCTGCGTCAAGGATCCACTGGTGGTACTCGTGGGCGCGCTGGGAGCCGTGGTTCAGCGCCTTGGGACTGTGCCCGGGGCAGCAGTAGTCGCGGCATTTGCCCTGAGCGGTCATCATCTTTGCTACGGGGACTCCTGGAGTGTTGGGTCGGCGCCGAGGGCGGACATAGCCGCGCATTCATCTATTAATCTATAGTGAATGGTGGGACCTGGCAAGGCTGTATCGGCCGCCTGCCCGTTCCGTCCGGCAGCCGCAGGTTCGCCAGCCGCGGCAGGGGAGGGATGAAGGCCTCGCTGCACGGGGTCGTCGGTTGAACCCCGCGCCCTACCAGGGAGGTTGGGCACCGCTGGTGAAGAAGTCTCCACCCGGGTTCGGCCGGTGAATCTCACCCAGCTTCTCCAGGCGCAGAACGCATACGGCCAGGCGCAGCGGGTCGGCGTCCCGACTCTCCCGGGCTGCCCGCTCCCATGCGGCCCTTGGGGCCGCGGCCGGCTGGGGTCAGCGTGCCGACCAGGTGGGGCAGTCGGGCTGATGAGTGGCCATGTGGATGACTGTGATGCCCTGCAGTACTCGCTGGCGGGTGACCGGGCAGCAGGTGGGGTCCAGTACGACGGCGAGATTGGAGGCGGGCTGCTCGGACGTCTCATCGGCCGCAAGGGTGGTGGCCTGCGCCGTCTCCGCTGTTCCGTCCTTGACGTCGAGCACGCGGGCTGTGGGGCGGGACGTTGCGCGCCGTCGGCTCCTCATAATGACCAGCATGCCCCACCGCCGATCGGTGCCTGGCATCGCGGCCGTCGTGTCTGCGGAATCGCTGCCGCGTCGCGCGATGGAGCGCCGGTGCTCGGCCGCGGTCGGGGCGGTCGGTGTTCAGCGGTCGTCGGTTGCTCCTGATGTGGCGAAGTCTCAGGTGTCGATGCTTGCCCCTGAGTTGAAAATAGTGTAGATTAATACATGTCGGGATGGGGTTGACCCATCCCCCGCGATCCCCGCACATCTGCCTTGGAGGCTCCTTGCCCAACATGCTCCCGTACTTCGAGTCGTTCGGTGATTGTGCCCCGCTGGAGTACGCGCCGGTGGACGTCATCCGGGCGCTGGCGGCGATTGCCTCCGCCTTGGCGGCCGACGACCTGGAGGCCGCGTCCAGCCTGGAGGGGCGGATGCACGCAGGAGTGTTGGGAGCTGTTGCCGAGGACCACCCCGACGCCAGGGTGCTGGCGGCCCTGGCCAGGACCTCCGTGCACCTGTTCGAGGCGTTCCGCGATGCTCGGGCCAACCGGTCCTCCTGCGAGGGTGCCTGGGATCTCCCGTCCCTCGAAGACTGCTGACCGGCCCGTCCCACGCGTTCGCGTGCGCGAAGCGGACTGAGCGAACGGCGGCCCGCGCCGCCGTGACCCTGCTTCCGGCGGCGGCTCCGGGGCCAGGAGCCGCGAACAGTCCGCAGCCCTCCACCGCGACGGCCCGCTATCTCCCACACCCACTTCACGGGCGCACCGTCCGCCGCCGCTGACGGCACTCTCCCGCCCTTTGCATCCGGACCCTGGAGGTTCATTGTCGATCACCGCTCTTACCCCTTCTGCCGCCCGCTCCCGCGCCATGGACCTTTCCCTGCTGGGGGCCGCGCCAAGATGGACCGGTGTCTCCGGTGCCGTCGGCGCGGTGAGCGCATCGGATCGCGCCCGGCAGAGTACTCGCGAACGCGGTCAGGACTGGACGGCGCGGGAGTCGGCCGAGCGCACCCGGGCCTGGTCTCGGCAACTGATGGACTCCTTGGACTCGGCCGTGCTGATGGCGGCGTCCAGGGGAGGGTGGGAAGGGATGCTGACGGCCGCGTTCCGGCCGGGGCTGCGCCGGATGTCGTGGAGCAACCGGATGATGATCCTGCTGCAGTGCCCCCGTGCCTCCTGGGTGCTCGGTTACCAGGACTGGCAGAAGCTGGGACGTCAGGTTGCCTACCGCCAGAGCGGGCTCGGTGTTCTGGCCCCGTGGGTCCCCGGCCAGGAGGCCGGTACCGCCACCGGGCAGTGCGAGGCGCCGGGCGTGCCGCGCGGCTACTCCCTGGCGTGGGTGTTCGACGCTGGCCAGACGATCCCGGCCCCGGATGCGGGGCCAGCTGAAACGGCCGCCTATCGCGCCCGGATCCGTCCCTCCCGCCCGTCAATGAACACCCAGGCGGCCTGGGAACTGCTGACCACCCACCTGTCGGCCCGGGAGAGTGTGTCTGAACTGCGCTCAGCCGACACCACCTCTGAGATCGGCACCCGAATCCGCAGCAGCCGACTGCTTGACGCTCCGGTGGAGGCGGAGGCGGTTCGAGGGCTGGCTCGCCGCGCAGCAGACATCGCCCTGGGCGACCGGCTCGAAGACGGACACGGTGAGCTCCCAGGCGTGAGGGAGTGCGAGGTGCAGTCCGTGGTGAACCTGATCTGCGCCGAGTACGGGATCGCCGCACCGATTCGGTCGATGCCCGCTGCGTACGGACCCCGGACGGTTGCCGTCGAGCGCCTCAAGGCCACCGCGCAGCGGATCGACGACGCTGCCCAGACCGTCCTGGCAGCCGGGGCGATCGATACCCAGCCCTAGCCAACTCTGAAGCCCGGCACGGATGGCGGCGGCGACACGCCGGCTCGCGCGGCGATGTCGCTGACTGAGAGACGGGGCCGCGGTGACCACCGCTCCCTGTCCGCGGTCGCCGAGGGCAGAGAGGCACCGAGAGCGCCACGACGCGTTGCCGCGAACGCGCCCGGACGGGGACTCTGCTCACCCGGGGCTTACCGATCAGGCTCGGGTCCGCCGCTGGCATGTTGTAGCGTCACCTCATGGGAGAGCCGCGGTTGACGGGACTCACGGTGCGAGTGCTGGCCATCCTCGCCGGTGCTTCCGGTCCTTGCTACGGGCGGGAGTTGGCGCACGCTGCAGGGATTGCAACGGGAACCCTGTACCCGATGCTCGCACGACTGATTGAGGCTGGGTGGATCGAGGCCCGATGGGAGAACCCCGCTGAGGCGGAGGGAACGGGCCGTCCCAGGCGTCACTACTACGGACTCACGACCGAAGGCGCCGCGATCGCCGGCTGCGGCGCGCAGAACCCGCGCGGAGAGTAGGAACCAACACCCGCAGTGACGCGGCACCGTCCAACCCCTATCACCGGTCTCCCGACAGGGCCACCTTCCCGTACCGCGCATCTGACTCCCATCACGACCTGTCCGGCGCGGAGGGGCCGTGCGGGTCGCACCGCCGGGTCGAGGTGCCACTATGAGTGGATGGATTCCGTCGACGCTGCCCTGGCGCTGGTCTGGCCAGTCGTGCTGCGCACTGAGCGAACTGTTATGCGCCCCGTGGAGGCAGGAGACGCAACCCTAGTGCGCCAACTTCTCACCGACGTCCGGGTTCGGAGATACCTCGGCGGCCCGGCCACGGAGGATCGGGTGACTGCGCGGCAGCGGGAGTACCCGGAGAAGGCCGGCGCATGGGCTGTCGCCCCCAGCGCCGGCGGGGACGCCTTTGGGCTGGTCACGATCTCCGCCGACGCCCGGTGCCCGGGGCGGGCCGAGGTCTCCTACCAACTGAGTCCATCGTCCTGGGGCCAGGGTCTGGCCACGGAAGCCGTGGGCGCAGCCGCGACATGGTGGAGCGTTGCCGTGCCCGATGCCCCATTGGTTGCTGTGACCCGCGAGTCCAACCGCGCTTCGCGACTTCTCCTTGAGACGCTGGGGATGGTGCTCGTCGAGTCCCTCGTCGAATACGACGAACCCCAGTGCGTCTACACCCCCGCGGGCTCCGAGGTATCCGACCTGCCCTGGTTGCGGTTGGCGGCGTCGCGTGCAGCCGAATCCGAACACCGATGGGGCGCTGAGACTCGGGCCACTGTCCGGGGCCGGGAGTTGCCGCATAATCTGTCCGCGCTGGACTTCGAAGCGCTCGCCCATCTCTGCCGCGCTCGCCACGGTGCTCACGGCCGGATCTGCGCGCAGAGCGCTGGCCATCTCCCGGACCTCCACCTCGGCCGGGTCCGCGATGGCTCATGGATCGCCTGGCGCGGCAATGCCGCGGACTGACCGCGGCATGGTTGCGCGAGGCGGGCCGATCCCCTTGGCCCTATGAGCGGGTCACTCTGAAGCGGGCGCCGCCCGGAGTCCTGTCGCGCCCGGCCGGCCACGGGCCGGGCCGACGCAGCAGCGACCCCAAGCGCGGCATATTGTCAGACCATTGAGCTTCGGACTCCCGTCCGTCGGACCGGCTGCGAGGATGGAGGACCACCCGCCCACCGGGACGACCCGAGCAGCGAGAGGCACATGAGCCCGATGACCGACAGCAATGCTCGCCACGCCCCCGAACAGGCAGTCCACCGATGACCGATCGTGGAGCCGAACGCTTCCAACCCGGGCAGACAGTAGTGCGACGCGACGTGTTCCATGGCCGCGTCTGGAGCGCCCACGCCCTGCACGTCGTCGAGGATACCGACCAGGCCCTGGTCACCGTCAGCCGACCCGGCGCTGAAGCCCTCGCGTCCACCACCTACCTGGAGTCTCGCCGCACGGGCGACGACACGGTACGCAAGCAGGCCATCCCGAGCCTTGCCGCCGGCACATGGATGCTGGAGCGATGGCAGTGGGAGTCCACGGTGCTGCTGATGTGGAAGCCGCCCGACGCCTGGTACTCGATCAACGCCTTCTTCGAGCCAGGACCCGAGCAGCACGACCTTCTGCGGTGGTACGTCAACTTCGAGCGCCCAATGCTCCGTCGGGCCGTCGGCTTCGATACCTTCGATCTCCTACTGGACCTTGTGATCGCCCCGGATCTGTCGCGATGGGAATGGAAGGACAGCGACGAGTACGAGCAAGGACGCAGACTGGGCATCATCGGACCCGAGGACCACCAACATGTCGAGGCTGCCCGCGACCAGGTCATCGACCTGATCGAGCACCGGTCCGGCCCGTTTGCCCCGTCGAGCGGCTGGGCGACGTGGAGATCCGACCCGACAGTGCCGCTCCCGAAACTGCCCGACCTCATCGAGATCCACCCCTGACGCCCGGTCGGTCGTGGCCTGACCTGCCCGAAGGGCATCGGGTACAACGCCGCGGGGAGCGTCACCCGATCGTGCGGCCCACCGCGCCCGCTGTCAGACGGGTGTCGTAGCCTCACCTCTCAGAGGTGACGCAGGCGGGGGAGAGGACGACGACGTGGTGATGTCTGAAACAGCCGACGACTGGTGCAAGGACGCCAGTTGCCGGACAGGCGACCCGGAAGAGCTGTTCGGCGAGGGATCGGTCCAGAACCGGGCAAAGGCCCGATGCGCCGGCTGTCCAGTGTCAACAGAATGCCTAGCCCACGCGCTGGACGGCCGTGTCGAATTTGGCGTGTGGGGCGGCATGACGGAGAGAGAGCGCAGGGCATTGCTGCGTAGAAGGCCAACGGTGACGTCGTGGCGTCGCTTGCTGGAGGCGGCGAGGGCCGAACACGACCAGAGCCTCGACCGCAGGGGGCCGCTGAAGGCCGCGAGAGGCCACGACTTGTCACGTGCGAGCTGAACACCACAGACCGCCGCGTTCACCCAGGACGGTATTCGTGGAAGATCACCATCCGGCACCCCGAAGCGCAGGGGACCGGATGGTTGGCCTGACCCGGGCCTACGGGGTGGTGACCGCGGTCAGCCCCGCCGCGGCCCCTCACCTCATGCGTGGGCCGCCCGCCTCTTCCATCGTTTGGCAGTAGTGGAATGAATACCGAGCCTCGCCGACAACTCGTCAACTGATGCGTCCGCGGCGGCATTCAACAGTGCCGACGCCCGGCCCGCCTTGACCTGTATACCGTACGTGTTGAGTCGGGCACTGAGTGCTGTGGCGGACTGGTGGCGAGTGTGGTTGCTTGAACTGGGGAAGAGCCAGCGCGACGGTACACGCTGCTGATCCTCTTCGCTGGTCGTATCCGTGGCCGTCAGTCGGGTCACCAGAAGCGTCAAAGGCTGCGGCATCAGGACCGGTACCTCTCCCAGGACGATGTAGCCCTCAGCCCCTCGAGAGCGAAGGCGATCTCGCGAGAGGGAGGAAATCCGACTGACGTGCTGCCCGTAGAACAGGACGAGCACGCCGGCAACCCGCACATCGAGAGGGAGCTCCTCGTCGCGAAGGCACCGCTGCAGCGCTCCCCAGTGAGCTCGGGCACCCATGCCGACCGGCGAGGGCTTCTCGCGGTGCGGCACGACCAGCTGCCGCGCACGACCGTGGTCCGCAGCCCAGACCAGGAAGTCGCGCGCGTTGTGACGGGTACTGGGGCCTTCACCGACCCACTGGTCGAGCTGCTCCTGGGTGAGCTGACTCAAGGCGATGCCCTGGCGCCGTGTCGAGGTCAGCAGTTGGGCCGCCGCGTTCATGCGGGCCATGGCCCACCCGACGACGTACTCCGTGGCAGGGCGCTCGCGACCGCGCAGTCGGGGCAGCACGGACTGGTAGCCATAGGCATGGAGGTGGTCGGCGAGGCCCGGATGTTCGGCGATCAACCGCGCGATGCGCCGATCGACCACGGCGAGATGCTGGTCCAGAGGCGGGAGGACCCGGACGTCGGCCAAGAGATCGCGAAGATTGCCGACAACCTGTTCGAGGCCAGCGCTGCGGCAGACCGCATCGAGCATCTCGTGGCTGAGCGGGGCACCGGCGGAAGCCAACTCGGACAGCAGCCGGGCGGCACCCGACTGCCTCAGCCACGACTTCACTGTCCGCGGCGTCGGATGCTGCAGGAGGCGGTCTTGCAGCGGACGCAGTTGCTCCCGGACGGGAGGGGGCAGGACCTCGAAGAATTCGGCGACCCTGTCCCCGAGGTCACACCGTCCGCACAGGCCGCCGCCAGAGATGGCGACCGATGTGGAGCAACGAATACAAGGACGGTCGTCCTCCGCGCCGGCGCACCGGCCGCAGATCGGTTCCCTGCCGTTGCGGCCGGTCAACACGCGGGTGACCCCGCATGCTGAACACGCTGCTGGGCTCCGTCGGGCCCGGTTGTAGCAGCTGATGCATACCGGCCCGACCGGCCAGCGTGCCTGGGCCTTGGCGTGCTTGCCGCACAGAGAACACGGCACGGAACGGTGCGGCCTGCATGCGGCGCACCGGGACTTGCCGTCACCGCGTGAGCGCTGGCAGACACGGACCTGATGGCAGTCCGCGCAGGCCGTCTTCGGACTCCTGCGTCGCAGGTGCCGGGCGTAACAGGCCGAGCATAGGCCTTGCGATGGCAGCGGCTGGTCACGCCGGCACTGCCGACAGGTTCCAACGGATGCGGCATATGCGAGTACACCCGCACATCCGCCGCACACACGCCCGCCCTCGACAGCCTTGACCAACGGCCGGACGCCCCCGCATCGACTGCAGAGGGGAATCTGGACGCGATCGGCCCCGGAGTCGGCGAGGGCCTGAATGAGCCGTTGGACCGGCGGGGGTGCCAAGGAACTTCCGCTGACCAGCGCGTCCCCGTGCTGGGCCAGGTGATCGTGCACCGTCCGGAGGGATCTCCCGTAGATCGCCGAGATGATCTCCTCGATCCGGGCACGCTTCAGCGCGGGCAGCACTGCGGATATCTGTTGGACGACTTCGGCCCGCATGAGAGAGACCTCGGTGGCCGCAGTTCGCACGGTCCGTCCGGACGTCGCGTTCGTGGTGTGCACAATCCCCCTTGTCCGCTGTCGGCTTCACCAGCTGAGGCTGCTGGTGATCCGGCACTGTCCGGGACGTCCGCGGCTCGCCGACCGCTTCGCAGCCGTCGAGCCGCGGGCCCCACACCTCATCGCCCCTCCTACATGATCCCCATGATGCCGCAGGCCTCTGACACTGCCGGCTGAGATGTCATCCGCGGACCGCAACGACCCGCCGCCCCCGGAAGGCGATGGCGGCCGGCGAGGTGAGGACGTGTGAGGCGAGGCCAGCCGGGTTGAAGGCGCGGCCGACGCCGTTGAAGGTTCCAGGGCCTCGCTTCCGCTCGTCTCCGCAGAGGAGCGGAGCGGCATCCGGTCGCTCGAACCGTCTCTGTGGCAGTCGGAGGGTGGCGTTTCGGGCGAAGCTATATTCTGATGCGTAACGCATCAATATGGAGCTCGATCTTCGCGGCAGAAGCGGAATGCCCAGACCGGAGGACTTGATGACCAGTGCCCAGCCCACGGCCGACTCGCAGCCAAGGAAGCACGTCGGCCACGGGAGCGCCGATGCGACACACGTTCCCATAATCATTCCGAAGCGTAGGCGAACTGCGGATCCTGCTGAGGACGAAGCAGGCCACAGGGCTGGCGGCCGGCGGCGGATTCCGCTGCACCGCGGTCCTCGCTGGTCCTGTCGCGCGGGACGGCGAAGCGAGGGAAGTGATCGGACCGCGACGATCTACCGTATCCAGGCGCTGCTGAGACGCTTCGACGAGTTCGACGTGAGCCAGGGGCAGCTGACCGGCCTGCTGGGGTTGGCCTTCGGCGAGATCCTCCTGCTGGACCTCCTCGCCCATTCTCTCGGACCGGTCGGCGCAGAGCTGCTCGCCGAGCGGCCTCGCCGCGATGACGCTTCCTTCGACCCCCTGCTCGCACCCTGTCCGTCGGTCAGAGACCTTGATGCGTGGCTCGTTGTGCCAACGCGCTCGCTGATCGCCGCCGAGTGCAAACACTGGACCGCATCGTCGATCGACGCACGCAAGAGCGTGCCAACGGACCCCGATGCACTGGGCATCTATGCACGCACCCAATGGGAGGCCCTGACCGCCCCCGACTGCTGGCAGCAGTGGACGGGGACGACGAAGGTCGCACTGCCCCTTCGAGCCCCTACGGGATTCACGGCAGAGGACGTTGACGCAGCCCGCCGCATCTTGATCGTTTGGCGTCCCGTCTCCGCGGACGGCGTCTCACCTCTCTCCCGACACACCACCACGACGCTCCGGAACGGTGTGTGGGTCGACGTCATCGTGGAGGTCTTCTCAGCCTCCCTGTACCTGCGCCAGCTCCAGGCCCGGGGCGTGACCGAAATACCCGCCGCCTTCAGGCAGATGGCGGCACTCCTGGAGGCGATGGACGCTCTGGTCGGTCCCCGCCGGCCCCGATCACGGGCGAGCCTTCGATATCCGACCGAACCGCCGCTCCCGAACCGCGCAATCGTCGAAGCCCGGTCGGCTCCGGCGAGCGCGTCGGGAAGGCCCGACACGCAGTGATGCTTCCTACCCCGAGGAGTGCGCCCATGCTTCCTACGCTCACGTTGACCAGCCCGGTGCAGGACAGCGACGAGGAGACCCTCACGCGGAACCAGGCGGCGCGCCTGCTGGGGCTGTCCCCGAACACGGTCTCCAAGCTGCTCGCCAGCCGCTTCCTGCCGGACCTTCAAATCTGGAAGGTCCTCGCCTTGTCCCGCCATCCGCAGGTCACTGTCGCCTGCGGCGTGCTACCGGTGTTGCGGACGGGGCCTGCGGCGCACGTGACCAGGGCGGAAGACGAGGCCCCGGTACTGCAGGGCGACGGCGTCGGCCTGAACGATGAACAGTTCCTGGACGCCAACCGCATGTGGTGGCGCTGCGATCCGGAAGCAGTCACCGAGGCCGGGTTGCTGCCGGTTGCCGTGGCCGGATTCGTGACGGGCGTCCTGGCGATCCGAGGAATCGAGGAATCCCGTCGCTTCGCCCCGGGGGAGGTGCGCCACGCCTTCACCGCCACGGTTGCCGGCCGGGTCGGTGTGCTGCACGATCCGGCAACCTATCGGGTCCTCGGCTCGGATTCCCAGACAGCCCAGCTGACCGCTCAGCTTCTCGGTAGTCGCGTGACGGCTGCCGTCTCCGGCGGCCCGATCGCCTACCTTGTCGCAGAAGTGAACCGGGAGCCGATCTACGGTCCTCCTTCTGGCCACTGACGTCCGCTGCCACCAACCGTGCAGGCGTGCGCCGAGCACGGCCAACTTCGTCCAGCTACTCCACGAGAAGGTCCCCCACATGCCCCGAGAGCCGGGAGAGGTTCGGCACTTGGTCAAGGACAGCTCAGCACTGCGGGTCCTCGGCGCGACTACGGATCGACCCGAGTGGCCAGGGGGATGCCCAGCAGCGATTCGACCTCGGCGATGGTCGACCGTGGGTTGCCGCCAGCCAGGACGGTAGCGATTCCGAGCTGCTCGGCCGGCACGAGATTGCGTTTGGTGTCGTCAACGAAGACGCACTGGTCCGCCGGGAGCTCCATCAGGTCCAGCATGATCGGGTACAGCTTGGCGTCGGGCTTGCGCATCCTGTAGTCCTCCGAGACCAGCACCGGACCGTACTGGTCCAGCCCGTACCCCTGGTAGATGTCGAAGGGCTCGCGTCCGAGCGAATTGGAGAAGATGCCCACGCGTATGCCGGCTGCTTTCGCCGCCATGGCAGCACTGATCATCCCCGGCTCGGGATGCAGATCCTCCAGCACCCGCTCGAGAAGGTCCGTGCCGTCGATTCCAAGAAGTTCACCGGTCTGCCGGTTCCACTCGGCCTGGCTGATCGCCCCGCGCTCGAGGTCTGCGTACAGGGCTGCACCCTGCGGGTTCTGCGAGATGACGGCCAGGAAGGAGCCCGGCGCCAAGCCAGACCGGGCGTCGAAGGCATACGCGCAGTCCGGCACGGCGGAGGTCAGGACGCCGCCGAAGTCGAGGATCAAGCCGCGGCGGATCATACGGGACTCCCCGCGTCGTCAACGGCACAGCGGCATCGGTCACTCATCGCAACTCCCCGGGAGGCGAGGGGACAACCGCAGGAAGACGGGCAGCAGGGCAGGTGAGGTTGGAGCCGCCGAGCGCTCGCGGGGCATACAACGACCGTCGTGGTCCCCGAACGGGGCATCTCGCACAGGGGGAGTCACAGTGGCACCGGCCCCTCCGCGCTCAATGCGTCCAGAACACGGGGCGTCAGCACGCACACCTGCTGGGCGAGTTCGGCGTCGATCTCCGGCGCCCACTGCAGGACCCAACGGAAGTATCGGGCGGTATGGAAGAGCAGGTGACGGGCATCGATCGGTCCGCCAGAGCCCAGCAGCTGTCGTTCCTCGCGGTAGCCGGCAAGGGCGACAGCGGCGTCCCGCCCGCCGATCAGGCAGTCCTGTACATAGAGGTTCGTCAGGTCCTCGTAGCCACAGCCCAGACCGCACCCCTCGAAGTCGACCACTGCGGGCGGCAGCCCCGGGGCGATGAGGAGGTTCCGGCTGGAGAGATCGCCGTCGACGAAGCAAACGTCACAGCGGGTCAGCTGCTCTACCTCGAGGCCGACGAGTACTGCAGACAGCTGAGCCCGCTGCGGATGCGGGTCCCGGTCAATAGCACGGATGTTGCGGCGGAAGGGCTCCAGCCCGGCCAGGGCCGTCGTCGGCATGGCGTGCAGGCGCGCAGCGACCTGGCCGAGCATCCGGGTCTCGGCCGCATCCTGCACATGGCCGGGGGCAGAGCCCTCCAAGGCTGTACTGACGACCCAGGCGAGAGCACCTTCGATGCACTCGGACCCCAGCACCTGGGGAATCCGAAGCCCGCCGGCATGCCCAGCGGCGGACAGGCCCGCGATCTCGCGCCGCGCACGTTCAGCAGGCCGGTGAGTGTAGATCTTCAGAACTGAGTCCCTGGCGAGGAAGACCACGGACCGGCCACCGTAGCCGACGATGGCGCCAGCGTCGAAGACTACGGCCAGCGCCGACTCGGCGGCCTGCCGCGTACGGTCGATATCGTCGGCCAGCCGGGCCAGGACCGGGTGCTGGTTTCCTCCACCGGTGGCCGTGCCAGATTCCCTCATGCCCCGTTCCTCACGGTTGCTTCTACCTTCGTGCCGTTTCCAGCAATTCGTCCTCGACTGCAACGGCGATGGGTGCCAGAGACAGGCCACGGACCTCGGGGAGCAAGAGGGGCACGACCATGGCCGCGCCGATCAGCAGCGCACCCGAGCCCAGTGTCGTCCGTACCCCGATCGCCGAGGCAAGCGGCCCCGCCGCAAGGTAGCCGATGGGGACGGGCAGGACCTGACCCAACGTCGAGTAGGACATGGTCCGACTCAGCCGCTCTGCCGGGACGCGTGACTGGACGAGACTGGCCCACATGGTCATGCTGACCGCCAGCCCTGCGCCGGCCAGCGCCATGGCAAGCGCCAGCACCGCGAGCGGCATGCTGAGTGCCATGGAGGCCAGGGGGAGCGACATGGAGCCGATTCCCACGCAGACCGCCAACCCGATCAGACGGGGTTTCCACAACAGCGCGATCGCCGCGCCGGCCATCAATCCTGCCGTGAATCCGGAGACCACGATGCCCCACGGCCCGGCACCTCCGAGGTACCTCTGTCCATACACGGGCCCGAGCAGTTGGAAGCCGACCAGCCACACCGGGACCATCACCGCGGACTGCACCACCATCACCCACAGCCAGCGGCGGGACCGGAAGTCCATCCAGCCCTCCCGCAGATCGGCCACGAAGCCGCCTCGGACTTTCGCCCTCGCGTCCCCCATGTCGATCCTGGCGCACAGGATCGCGGCGACGCCGAACGTGATCGAATCCCATCCGATCACCCAGCTCGACCCGAACGCCGCCACCAGCATTCCGCCCAGGGCCGGCCCGCCGACCTTCACGAGGTTCTGCCCGATCTTCAGCAGCGCGTTCGCGGCATGGCGCATCTGCGCGGGGACGACCTGGACGACGACGCCGGACGCGGCGGGCCCGAAGAAGGCGCTGGCGCCGCCGCAGACCGCGGACATGGCGACCAGATGCCACACCTGTGCCTCCCCGCACCACAACAACACCGCCGCCACGGCCTCCGCTGCACCGGACGCGACGTTCGACCAGACCATCACCCGGGCGCGCGACCAGCGGTCGGCAACCACTCCTCCGACCAGCAACAGCAGGATCTGAGGAGCCACGCCGGCGGCGAGCACCAGGCCCAGTCCGTCGGCGCCTCCGCCGAGGTGAAGCACAGCGAAGGCCAGGCCGATCGAGCTGACGGCCGATCCGGTCCACGAGAGCACCCGGGCAGCGAAGTGGAGCCGGTACGGGGGGATCGTCAGCGGAGCCCCGGCCTCCCGCAACCGAGCTGCCCAACCTGCCCGTTGCGCAGGTGACACGGTCGTGCTCTTACGACGCAGTGGCCCAAGACTCATGATCCAACTCCCTCCGGGCCGGTCGTCCGCACCCGCTCCCGGGATACGGCTTCGACCCTAGGACCACGGGGAGGGCCGTGTGTCCCCGACGCGCCTTCCGGGTCGCTCGGACGTTTGCGCGGTGAGGTCAGGGCTGTGGGCGGTGGTGGGCAGCTGCTTGGCGGGCGAGGCGGTGCTCGAGCCCGTTGCCGGGGTGCCTGATGCGGGCATGCAGGTCGTAGGTGAGGGCGTGCAGGCCGGGAGCTGTGACGGGGGAGTTCTGCGCGCAGGCCAGTTGCAGGTACGCCTTCAAAGCGGTTACCTCGGAGGCTCGCAGGGCGATTTGCAGGACGGGGTCGGGGCCGTCGGTGAGCAGGGCGGTGAAGGCCTTGCCCTGGTAGGTGTCGAGGAGGTCCTGCTGGAACAGGTCCGGCCAGGGGGTCCCGTCGTCGCAGGGCTCGGGGTAGGGCGACAAGCGCTGTTCGAGATCCCGTAGGTCTTCGGCGGTGTTGTCGTTGCGGTAGTACGGCCGTTCAAGGCTGCCGTGTTCCTGCAGGCCGAGCTGCGCGGCCTGCAGGAACGAGGCGACCTTGCCCGGGGCGGGGACGATGCCTGCGCCGAGCCAGCGGGCTCCGGGCAGGAGGTCATCGCTGTCGA
Source organism: Streptacidiphilus sp. EB103A (assembly GCF_041261405.1). Taxonomy (NCBI): domain Bacteria; kingdom Bacillati; phylum Actinomycetota; class Actinomycetes; order Kitasatosporales; family Streptomycetaceae; genus Streptacidiphilus; species Streptacidiphilus sp. EB103A. The sequence goes on from NZ_JBGCAQ010000019.1 coordinate 179,293, forward strand.
GGTCTTCGACGTGGAACAGGGCCCAGCCGGAGGTGGACGTCCACAGCAACCCGCAGGCACCGGCAGGGACAAGGAGACGCTGGAACGGCTCGGAGAACTCGATCACGGCCTCGAAGGCGTGGTCGATGTCGTCGTCGCTGGGTTCCGCGATCACGTCGACGACCGGGATCTCTAGGTCCAGGAGTCTGCGGGCTACCGCACGGGCGTAGTGGCCCAGCCGCTCCTCCAACCGTTCGACGACTTCCTCGTTCCAGGCCGACTGCCGCCCCAGCGCCATGACCGCTCCTTGCTGTGCCCGTTGAAAGGTCCATCGTGACGTGTCCAGTCCCCGCGGCGCTGCCGAAGGCGGAGTCGGGTCCGCGGGCGACCGCCGTGCAGGGCTTCGCGCAGGGGTTCAGGTCAGCTCTGCTGCCATTCGCCGGTGGCGCTGGGGTGGATCACGTGGAGACCGGAGCGCGCGCACAGTGCGGCCAGATCAGCGCGGGGAGGGGTAGGAGTGAGGAGGGCGAGGTGCGGAGTGGGGGTGAAGAAGCGGGCCTGGTCGAAAATGCTGCCGCGCGCGCCCAGGATATGGGTGCGGGCAGTGCTGCCGGTCGCGGTGATGAGGTGGTTGGTGGTGTGGTCGAAGAGGTCGACGGCAATCTGGTCGAGAGTGTCCGCGGGTCGGATCCGGTAGCGGCGGACGTCGTGGCCCAGGCCGCGGAGGTGGTCGCGGTATTCGGTGAGCAGGTGCTGAGCGGCGGCTTCGATGGGGATGGGGTCGTTGCGCCGATGTCCCGGCGGCGGGCGGAAGCGGTCGAACAAGTCGGTTTCCTCCACCTGGGTCTGCTCGGGCACGGGTGCGGCGGGCAGCAGGCCCACAGGGTCACCGTCGACGGGCAGGAGACGGAAGACGAGGGTCTCCACGGTCGGGTGGTGGGGGTGGGCGTGGTCCTGGGCGTCGACGCTGAGCCAAGGGATTGCCGCATCCAGGGTGTACGCGCCGAGGTAGCGCACCAGGCCCTGGTCCGGGCGGAACAGCCGCAGAGTGCGCCCCTCGACTGCGTGACGCGCCAGGGCGGCATTGCCCCCGATCAGGCGGTGGTCGACTCCGGGGGCACCCTCGCCGGTGAAGTGGACGTGACGGCCGGTGAAGCCGTCGAGGGTGCCCCCGGTGAAGAGCATCACGTTGGGCGTAGTGGCGCTGGGGCTGATCCGTGAGCGGAGTCGGCCGCCTACCTGGCGGTGGAGATCGGATCGGGCGATGGTCTGGCCAACGGTGAGCGGGAACGTCAAGCGGGACCTCCTGGGATTGGTGAATGCGGTGAAGTGCCGCTGCTCGCGGGCTCGGTGCGGGACTCTGGCGGGTATCGCAGGTTCGCTGCCGTGGCGATTCTGAGCGCGGGCGGGCGCGGCGGGCCGGTGCAAAGCGTCCGGTTGCCGGCGCACAGCGATCTGCGTCCGAATAGGTGCCCACTGCCCCGGGATGTCAGGAGCGGCTGTTGGTGCGGGCGCTGTGGAGGGCGTGGAGTTCTCGCAGGTGGTGGACAGCGGTCTCGGTAGCGGACTGAACCGCGTCCTGGAGCCACTGGCGGGGGCCGTAGGAGACGAAGTCGTAGGGATCGAAGGGACTGCTCGTGCAATCAGCCAGTACGACGGAGCCGTTGCAGGCGAGTACCTCGCTCCGGGCCTGGACCTGGGTGTCGGTGCCAGGACAGTCCGCCAATCGGAGGCGGATGCGGAAGCCGTTGTGCTCGACGAGGGCGCGGCCGTGGTGGTCGAAAGCGATGCCGTAGTCGGTGGTGCCGATCTGGTGAATGGTGGATTCCCCCGACGCTTGGAGTGGAATGAGTTCCAACTGATAGGCATAGTCTATATCCGAAGGGGCTAAATATGCAAGTAGAGGGAAATGGGGTGCTGCCTGCGCCCACCCGCCCGGTGTCCTGGAGCAGCGCGAAGGTCCGACCCGGTCGCCGCGGGTGAGTTGACGTCAGGGGGGTTGGCCGCGAGAGCATCGAGCATGAATTCTTCTGTTTCCCCGACCTCCTCGGTCGACTTGCGCGAGGTCGCTATCGCCGATGTCGTCGGCCGTGTGGAGAGGGCGCTCGGAGTGCGCCTGGACGGAGACGCCGTGGTCTTGAAGCGTCGCTCGGTCGGCGCGCCGTCGGATCGCGGGACATGGGTGAGGATCGAGCGTCGGCCGTGTGAGCGCGTCGGTACCCAGGGCTGGGGAATCGAGTGCGCCGCGGGGTTGCAGGGGGTGGCGATGCCGGCCTGGTACGCGGGGTTGGCCTGGCGCGAGCGGGACGGGGACGCGATGTGGCGGGCTGACGAGATCGGACTGCTTCCCGCAGCACCCTTGCGGAAGGGCGGGCCGTTGGTCGCGGACCCCCTGCTGACCGACTCGTGGTGGGAGACGATGAACCAGTCGCTGGACGCCCTGGCCGGCACGGGTACATCGCGGATCGCCACCCCTGACACCGTCGAGGCCACCCAGGACCACGTGCTGGAGGTGCTGGGAAGCGCCTTCCATATCGACTTCGACGCCAATATCAGCGAGTGGACCGCAGCACACGCGGACCTGAACTGGGCTAACGTCACCGGCCCAGCGGAATGCTTCCTCTTCGATTGGGAGGATTGGGGACTGGCTCCGCGAGGCCTAGACAGCGCCACGCTGTGGTGCTCGGCGCTCGCGGTCCCCGCCCTGGCTGACCGCGTACTGAAGGAGCGTGAGGGGGACCTGACGTCCCGCGGGGGCATGATCATTCGGCTATTCGCCTTGGCGAAGATCCTGGCCCAGCCAGACGAGAGCGACCCCCTACTCGCACCCGCGCTGCGGGCAGCCGGGCTCCTACTGGAGTCGGTTCGCCGAGGAGCCTGACGCTTCTGCTTCCGCCGCGCGAATCAAAACTGAAGCGCTGATCAGGTTCCGGCGATGAGCAGAGAGGCCTTCGCGCTGAGAGGTGGGAACACCGGAAGGCCACCAGGTCCTGGCGGCCTTCCGGGGCGGGCACAGAGACGGTGGCGCTTGGTCAGATTCGGCAAGCGTGGATGCGTGTGACCAGGATGGCGCGGGCGCCGACGGTCTCCAGTTCGTCCATGATGCCCTGGGCGTTGTCGGCGGGGACCATGGCGCGCACTGCCGCCCAGCCCTTCTTGTGCAGCGGGGAGACGGTCGGGGACTCCAGGCCGGGGGTCAGTGCCACGGCCGCATCCACGTCCTCCACCCGGATGTCGTAGTCCATCAGAACGTAGCTGCGTGCCACCAGTACGCTGCGCAGGCGGCGCAGGAAGCGGTGGGCGGCGTCCTCCTTGGCGTCGGTGCTGCTGGCGGCGGCGGGGCGGATGACGATGCCCTCGGATTCCATGATGGGTTCGCCGATGATTCCCAGGCCGAGGTGGGCCAGGGTGTTGCCGGTCTCCACGACGTCGGCGATGACCTGGGCAACGCCGAGCTTCAGTGAGGTCTCAACCGCGCCGTCCAGGCGCACGATCGTCCCGGCCTGCACGCCCTGCTCGGCCAGGTGCTTGGCGACCACGCCGGGGTAGGAGGTGGCGATGATCATCCCGCCCATGTCCTGGACGGAGACGGCGGTGCCGGGGGTGCCGGCGAAGTGGAAGGTCGAGCGGGCGAAGCCCAGCTGCAGCACCTCCTGGGCTGCGGCGGCGGAGTCGAGCAGCAGGTCGCGTCCGGTGATGCCGACGTCGAGCTGGCCGGAGCCGACGTAGACGGCGATGTCGCGCGGGCGCAGGTAGAAGAACTCGACGTCGTTCTCCTCGTCGACGATGACAAGTTCCTTGGAGTCCGTGCGCTGGCGGTATCCGGCCTCATGGAGCATCGCGCCCGCCGGTCCGGAGAGGGAACCCTTGTTCGGGAGGGCAATACGCAGCATGAGGATCCTCTGTGATCTCGTTGGGTGAGCTGACGGTCACCCATGGTGCCAGCGTCGGGGTGCCGGTGCGATGGAGTAAAGCGGCGGCCGGTCACGGGGGTTCGCCTGCCGCCCGGCTGTTTTGGAGCAGGGCTTCCAGGTCGTCCGGGCGGAGGTAGCGGCGATAGAGGGGGCGGCGTCGAGCTGATCGCTGTCCCGGCCGCAGAACGCCGCATCCAGGTACATCAGGCGGCGCAGGGACTGGGCGTGGATCGGGCGACGGACGCGGTCCAGCGTCTGGCCAGGGCCCAGGGCGCGCAGGGCGCGGGTGCCGATCAGCCGGTTGGCGTCGAGCAGGCGCAGGTTCCCGCCCGTGACCCTACCGGCCAATCTTCGAGCCCGCGATGACCGTTCTGCTGCCCAGCGGCCAGGCCGTGAACGATGCGTGCTGGAATAGGCGCTGATGGGGGCCAGCACCTCGGCGCTGAGGGCCTCCGACGGGCGGAACGCGGGCATCCAGCGCTCGCGGCTGCACGAGGCCGGCGCGGACACAGCGCTCTGACGGAGCAGAGCGGCCGGGGCACTCGCAGGACCGCGTCCCCACTAGGAATCTCCGATCCGCGATCGCATTTGCGGCTGGCCAGCCGGTCCTTCGGATTGCGGAATTCATCCACAGGCTGGTAGATCCAGGATCATGGCATGACGAATACGAAGCCCAGTGTCAAGGAGCATCTTCTGACCAGCAGTTGCCGACCGTCTGTCCCGGTCGGCGGGTACGACTCCGGCGATCACCAACCGCCTCGGTCGCAGCCACGCCCCCATCAGTTGGAGGCGCTGGACAGCGCCGAAAGTCACCTGACCCTGCCGGCCTCCGGGGTCCTGCCTTCGGAGGGCCTACGGTGCCAGATCCGGTCGGCTACCGGGACAGGCAAATCCCTGACGGCAGTATGGCTCGCCGACCGATTGAACGCCGACAGGGTCCTGGTTCTCGCACCGACCCTGGCGCTCTTGGAACAGAACGTCGGCGTGTGGCAGCGAGAGGGCAGAGGCGGCCTGATGCTCGGACTGTGCTCGCTGAAGGCAGGCCACCGACCGCAGGGCATGGACTGCACCACCGACCCGGACGCGTTGCTGGAGTGGACGAGGGGCGCCGACCGGGTGACCGTGTTCGCCACCTACTCCTCGCTCAAGAATTTGGAGGCAGCCCACCAGAGGGGGCTGATCCCCTGGGATCTCACCGTCGTAGACGAAGCCCACCGTACAAGTGGCGCCTGCGATAAATCATGGGCCGTGATCCACGACAACCAGCGGATCCCCTCGGACCGCCGTTGCTACATGACAGCCACCCCGCGTATGTGGGAACCACGGGAGGAGGATGCGGTTGCGGCCTATGAGAGAGGCATGGGGCCGGACGACCTGGTGGCGTCCATGGACAGCCCCCTCTTCGGCCCGGTGGCCGCGGACTTCTCCCTCGGTGAGGCGATCGCGGCGGGAATGATCGCCCCGTACCGGATCCTGTGCGTCGACATTCGTGACGATCACCTGAACCACCTGCTGGCCGTCGGCCACGACAGGAATTCCCCGCAGGTTCGCGGAGCCCGGCTCGAGGCGCTGCGGACCGCCGCTCTGACCGCCACGGCTGCCTACGACCTGCGCCGCACCCTGACCTTCCACCATCGCGTCGCAGAGGCCCGTTCCTTCAACGCCGGACTCGGCGAGGTGGCCCGCGAGCTCTGGCTGCGCCACCCGACCCAGAGCCCAAACCCGAACCGCCTGTGGACCAGGACGCTGCACAGCGCGGACAGCATGACCGTTCGACGCCGGGCCCTGAGCGAGTTCGAGGCCGGAGCCGACATCTACGGGACTGCGATGGAGCGCAGCCTGCTGTCCTCCGTGAAACTGCTCGGGGAGGGGGTCGACACCCGGGAGTGCGACTCCGTGATCTTCTGCGACATGCCGGGATCGATGCCGGACCTGATCCAGGCAGTCGGCCGATGCCTGCGGATGCAGCCTGGGGAAGGCAAGATCAGCACGATCATCGTGCCGATCTTCCTGGGCCCCGGGGAACTGCCCGGCGACATGCTCACGTCCAAGGCGTACAAGGACCTCGTCCGACTCCTCGAAGCCCTCCGGGCCCATGACAGGGAGGCAGTCGAGCAATTGGCGCTCCCACGCTCCGGGGCCGAAACCTGGCGTCCGGAGATCCTGCAGTTCTCCACCTGGCGCGATCCCGTACTGCTGGCCACCTGCATGAAACTCCGGGTACTGCGGCCCGAGCTGGTCGAGTTCACGCGCGGCGTCGCCGCCAGCACCCTGTACCGCGATCAGGTCGGCGACCTGCGGGTCCCCTACAACTGCAGGATCGAAGTCCCCGGCATCGGCCTCTACTCGCTGGGTGCCTGGATCGCCGCAGTCCGCCGCGACCGTTCCGCGGGAGCTCTGGACAACGATCAGATCGCGATCCTGGACGCACTGGACATGGAGTGGGCCCCCTCCGCCGGACGCATCGGCGGGGGAGGCCCGGGACGGCACCACGGACTGCTGGCCGGGGTGCAGTTCCGGACGCGGGAGGGCCACATGAACGTACCCCTCGCCCACATGGAGCCGATCGTCCTGGACGACGGCAGCACCGTACTGGTCAAGCTGGGGCGGTTCCTCGCCAGCTGCTAGATCGCCTGAAGGACATCGGCCCGCAGGCGTGTCAGCGGCTTGCGCGCACCGAGGTGATCGAGAAAGTCCTCAGCGGACCAGGTTGCGAGGGTGGCATTGCGGGTCAGGTACCAGCCGACCGAGGTGATCCCGTACTCGTCCCTGGTGTCGAGCAACAGGTATCCGAGGAGTTGGTGGATGTCGTTCTCCGGCAGCTTCAGCGGTTCGCTGGCGCTCTTGAAGTCGATCAGCAGCCCGTCGACAAGGAGGTCGCCGTCGGCGGGCATGCCGGAGAAGACGGGGCCGCCGTGGCAGACCTCGCGGGTGGTAGCGGCGCGCAGTTCCCCGAGCGGGCCGGTGCCGGCCAGATCGAACTGAAGGAGTATGTCGTGCACGACGTCGTGATTGACCAGATCCAGTGCGTGCTGCAGGGTGAAGGTGTCCGGGCGGCGCGCCGCGGTTCGGGCCAGAGGAGTCCGGTTGAAGGCACGCCCGGCGCGCTGGGCCACCGCGAACCACGCAGCGACCACGAGAACCCGCGCGAGTAGGTCTTCGTCGTCGCGCGCTCGGCCCATACTGTTGCTGCGATCATCGGTGCTCATGTCTTCGACCAGGCCTTTGGCCAGGTCGGCCAGATCCCTGCCCACGGACGCGAGCGCGATGGCCGTGCGCGGATCCGAGACGACCAGTAGGACCTTCTCGATCCCCCGGAGCGTAGCCTCGTCCAGCGGCGCCTGTGCGGTGAATGCAAGCCGCAGCCGCTGATCGATCGCGGTACCGACCGTGCCTGCCTCGCTACCGAGGCTGCCCGGCGGCGAGAGGACGCGGCGCTCTGCGGCTCGTCGATCCCCTGGGAAGTACTTGGCCCTGAATGCCTCACGCAGTGGGGCCGCCCCGGCCGGGAACTCCTTCGCCAGGAACTGCCGTAGGGGGCCGCCCGACATCCGAAGTGCCTTGGTAAGGCTGAGCCCGCCCCCATAAGTCCCTTGCCCTGGACCGATCAGTCGGAGGTCGCCCGGTGTGCCGCCCACGATGCCCATGTCTGTGCTGTTCATGGGAGCAGCCTGGGCGCGCGAGCCTGTGGATAAGTTCTACGCCCGGCACGGTCAAACCGTTGGTGCGCTGGGGCCCGACGCCGACGCGGCACACGGCCCTGCCGGCCACCGGTGCGGTCCGCGACATCCTTGTGCCGATTCTCCGACAGATTGCCCACTCCGCAGGCAGCGGATCCCACCTCGCGCGGCGGTGGTCGAGCACGGGAAGGGGACGGCACGGTTCACCGTCAGGAGTGAACCTGCCCGGGCTCGATGGGGGCGGGTGCCCCGAACACCGATACGCCGCCACGGGACGAGGCACACTGGCGGGCGGAAGTCTTGTCGGCAGCAAGGGAGATGCGCGTGTCCGGACCGACGCCGGTACCCGAGGTACGGACAGGGAGCTGTCAGTGCGGTGACGTCACCTACGCGGTAACCGGCCCGGCAGACGACCCGCACCTCTGCTCGTGCAGCCACTGCACCCGGATCTCCGGGGCGCCGACCGTGGAGTGGGTCGGCTTCCGAGCACAAGACCTACGGTGGACCGGACCGGGAGGCGAGCCGACATGGTTCGCGACCTGGCCGACCCTGCGCCGCGGCTTCTGCCCCCGCTGCGGGACGCACCTGATCTCCGTGGCGGACGGCTCGCTCATGGTGATGGTCACGGCCTTCAGCCTGGACGACCGCACCGGCCTGGAGCCGGTCGGCCACAGCTTCCGGGCGGAGGCGGTGCCGTGGATGACGGTCACCCTCGCCCCTGACCCAGCCCATCGGTAGGGCCAGGACGGGAAGCGATCCGCTGGCCGCAGCAGGATGCGCGCGACACACTGCGCGAGGTCTTCAAGGTGGACACGGACATACGCCCGGGCCTGCGCCTCCGCGCCGGGCTCAGCGCACCGAGGAGGTGGACGACACGAATCGCCGCGAACTGCTCTCTCTCGGGCTGGCGGCCCTGCCTGCAGTGAACCGCCAGCCCACCCGGCTCCAGCAGGTCGATGTTGCACGGATCAGCGAGCGGACCCATGCCTTGGAGGAATGGGACCGCCGCAGCGGCGGGAGAACGGTGCTGCACTACACCCGAGCCGAATTGCAGCGCACCCTGGACCTCGGTACGACCAGCATGACCCCATCCGTCCGGACAGCCTGGACTGCCGCGGTCGCCGCGCTGGCCGGCTTGGTCGCCTGGACCGGGTTCGACGCCGGTGCCGATCCCGACGGCACCGCCTTCAGGCTCGGCGCGACGGCCGCCCGCCAGGCTGGCGACAGCGGAGTGCTGTGCCACATCACCAGCAACTGGGCCCGCCAAGAGATCCACCACCGGCGTCCGCACGCTGCGCTGGACTTGCTGGACTCGGTCTCCGCCGGGGCACTGCCGCTGACTGCCCGTGCCATGCTCTCGGCCGTCCGAGCCCAAGCCCACGCAGCCCTGGGTGAGACCCGGGCCGTGACCAGCCACTTGCTCGCGGCAGAGCGCTGGCACGCCCGTGTCACCGACCCAGCCGGGCAGCCGACTTGGACCCACACCATCACCGCATCGAAGGTCGCCTCGGACGGTGGCTTCGCCTGGTGGCTGCTGGCAGACGCGACCGGACAGCGCGGCCCGGCGCTGACCGAGCAACTGCGCGACTCCCTTGCCCAGGCACAAGGAGGACAAGCCCGCGTCCGGGCGATGACCACCGCCCGCCTGGCCGGTGTGCTCTACCAGCGCGGCGACCGCGACGAAGCCGACCACTACGCCAGCAGCGCCGTGAACCTGGCCGTCGGCATCTCCTCCATCCGCCTGGGCAGATCCCTGGTGGAGATGAAACAAGCCGCTCTCCTTGCCCGATGAAATGCGCACCACCGACTTCCGACGACGAAAGACCGCAGCATGAATGCCCGTTGCCACGCCTGCTGGAGTGGCCCGCGACCGGCTGATCCGTCCAAGGCCAGCACGAACACTGTCGGACCGACCGGTCCGCAGTTCGCGAGAAGATAGCCTCGAAAGGTCTCCCCTTGCCGCAGAAGGAGCCCACGTGGGCCTGACCCGCACCGACCTGTCCTACAACACCTTTGGACCGGCGGACCTGATGAGAGTCGACTACGTCGACTGGTCACTTCGCGTCAATGACCCGCATGAGGCCGCCCCGGAGGAAGTCGGCGAGCTGACCAAGACCGCAGTGACCGAACTGGCTGACTCCCTGGGCTGCAAGTTTCAGCACTGCGTGGACTACGACTCTGACGGCGGCACCCCCTACTACAGGTGGTCGGTCCTGGTGCCCCAGGCCGAACACCGGAGCCAGGACCCCGACGGTGTCCCCACCGCGGTCAACCGGATCCACCAGTTACTCCGCGGCATGCTGCCGGGTTTGGATTCCTGGCATGTCTCCCCGGACCGCGACTGGACCCGCCGACGGGCTATCGGGGAGCTGATGAAGGAAACCTATTGCGACCTCGTCACCGCCCTCGACGAGGAGTTCCTCGCGGCGCGCACCGGCGGCGCCGAGGACTTGGAGCCCTCGGCACAGCTATGGCACGAGGACGAGAGGACGATGGTCGGCTCCTACGCGATCTGGCTCGGCCATGACCCCGCCTACGATCCCCCGCACACGTGGCTCGTCCTGACAGCGGGAACCTGGCCGGAGACCGACGCGGACCAGATGGGCCCGCCCTGGAGCACCTATGACAGGCCAGACCCCAACAAGCGCGAACTCGACCGGTTCAACGTGGGCGACTCCGCGCCCGTCCTGCTCCTGCCGCGTCCGACCTGGCCGATCTTCACCGCGAAGGTCACCACCGGCGCCACCCCGGGGAGAGGGACCATCTTCAGCAGCGACGCCAAGGCCGTCGGCGGCACCCACCAGTGGAACGCCCGCGACCCCAGGGTTCTGGCAGCCAACATCCGCCGGGACCTGGACCTGCTCTTCCCCGGATTCCTCAAACACTCCTAGGCCCGCTGTCCGGCCGGCGCATCGCTACAACGCAACGCGAGGAACACGGAAGCCGCCTACAGCAACCCGTCGCTGGCCACCCGCGGCGGCCCCCTGCATGCCGACCAAGCGGCAACTGGCCGACAGACTCTCGGACTCCCACATCCTCTTCGACGATGCCCGGCCCAGTGGTACGGGACACCGCTGCTCCACGGTGCCAGCTCCGTTCCCGACACCGGCCGACCAGGTCAACAGGCGGCGTAGCCCGGGCCAGCGGACCTGAAGGTCAACTGACCTGGACTACGAATTCCTGCGTCGTCACCAGCCGATGGCCAGGCGGGTGTCGGGACGGGTGACCTGGACACCAGCGGCAAGCTGGTCGTCGGGTGTGGTGGCGGGGTAGGCGGTGACGACGGGCTGCGCGGGCCAGTCCTGGCTCCACTGTTGCAGGAGGTCGTTGACCTGCCCGATGAGTTTGTCGCTGTCCGGGCCGTGCGCGATCAGGCCCAGCTCGTTGGAGTCATCGTCTGTTGGGCGGGCGGTGAGGTAGACGAGGGTGCCGCTGTCGTACAGGCCCGCTCCGGCCCACCGCAGGGGGGGTCGGCCAGGCCGAGGGCACGTGCGGAGGGACTGACGGACAGCCGGCCGAAGCGCAGGCCGCTGGCGATGGTGGCGAGCCACAGGTCGAGGTGGGCAGCCGCTTCGTCGTGGCGGACGTGGATCCCGGTCAACTGTTCACGGGCGCGGTGGGTTAGGGCCTGGGCGAGGGCGGCTTCGTCGGGCAGGTCCTCGGCATCGACCTTGAGGATGACGTCGTCGGCGAGGCGGACGTGGCGCTCGCCCATTTCTGAGGCGCCGCGCATGGGCACGAACCCGCAGACCTCCGCGTTGGTGCTGAGCATCCGATCTTGCGCTGTGCGGTCGAATGCGAGGGAGCGGGTCAGGCCGCTACCGTGCAGGCGCAGCGGCACGACGAGGCGGCCGCCGACGGCGAGTTGCTGCCACCAGGCGGCGGAGACGTCCCAGGCACCGGCGGTGACGATGATCCTGTCGAACTTCGTTCCGCGGGGGTAGCCGAGCGCGCCGTCGCCGCAGACCACCTCGACCTGGGTGTATCCGGCGGCGGTCAGGCCACTGCGGGCGCCGGCCGCGAGGTCCTCGTCGAGTTCGATGGTCACGACCGAGCCGGCCGGGCCGACCAGCTCGGCGAGGAGGGCTGCGTTGATGCCGGTGGCCGCGCCGATCTCCAGGACGCGGTGGCCCGGGCGGACGTCGAGCTGCTCGAGCATGGCGGCCACGAGGCTGGGGCTGGAGGCGGAGGAGATCGCGGCGCCGTCCTGGGCTCGTTTGGTCACCACGGGCTTGGGCGCGTAGGCGGTCGCCAGGTCCACGCCGGGCAGGAAGAGGTGCCGGGGCACAGTGCGGAAGGCGTCCTTGACCTGGGGGTACGGAAGCTCCCGAGACTGTCGATCCTGGCGATGAGGGCCTCACGCAGCTCGTGCACGTCGGGGGCCGGGGTGTCGGTGGAGGGCATGGTCACTGGCCTGACTGTAGTGGGGTGGGCAAGGTGCGTCCGGGCAACCTGCGGGGCGGCGTCGGGTAGCGGCTCCCGGTGGAAGACCACGCGGCTGGCGGCGGCCGCAAGGATGTTCTGGTGCTGCGCGGAGATGCCGAGCCGGTTGAAGGCGAGCCAGCCGATGGCCACCAGCGTTGCATCGCCGCCGCTCTCCACCCGTCATCGCGCAGTCCGCGCACCCGCTTCGCGCAGACTGGTGGTGGGCAAGCTTGTCCCGTCAGTGGAAGCGGGGACATCGACCGGTCCAGGGGGACAAGGGGGATGCAGTGAGCAGGGGAGAATCGGCGTTACGTCGGGCACGGGTCGCCCAGTGCTGGGTCCTTGAGGAAGCAGCCGAGGCCCTAAACCAGATCACGGGAGGGTCGGCGGACGCGAGCCTCCTCAGCGCTTGGGAGTCGGGCCGCAGGCGGACCGGATCACGAAACCGCGCAGGACTGTGCAAGCTCTACGGGGAGCGCGCCGAAGTGCTCTTCGCGCACCAGGACGGCCCGGCCGAGAGCGTGCTCGAGGCGACGGGGACGGCGGTGGTCGTGCAGGTGCTGACCCGGTACGTCGACCTGGTCGAGGCCATGGGGGAGGTCGTGGCTGGTGCCCGGGAGGTGCTGGTGGTCACCGGATCCCGCTCCCGGGAGAAGAGCTACCTGGCAGGTATCGAGACCACGGTGGCGCAGCGCCCGGACCTGGTGCACTACCGGGTGCTGTACGGGCCGCCGCGGCACCACGTGCTGGCTGAGCATCTGGTGCGGCTACTGGAACTTCGTGATCCCGCGGCACGTCGCAACGGCGTGAAGACCCTGCACATCGGCCTCGTAGAGCCGGAGCAGGCGCTGGAGCGGTTCTTCGTCGCCTCCGAGAGCTCCGCGGTGCTGCCGCTGCCCTCGTTCAACGGTGCAGAGGGGTTCGACTGCGGGATCCGGGTGGGTGCCGAGGCCGCGGTGGGCCTGGTCCATCATGGCCGGGAGGCGTGCGCCTCGGCGCGGCCGGTGGAGACGATCGAGGCGGTGCGCGCCCTGCCGGTGCGCCACGGCCCAGTACACGGACAGGGAGCAGCATGATCAACGACCTGATGCGAGCGGCCGAGCAGCGTTCGGCATCGGTGACCGGACTGGCCCAGCGGCTGGTGCAGGTTCCCAGCCAGGGCGGAGTGGACTCCTACGAGCCGGTGCTGGCGGTGGTCGAGGACTGGCTCGACGGCCAGGATCTGGGTTGTCGGCGCCTGCGCAGCCCGGCCGGGGAGCTGGTGGGCCTCCTGGTCGAGGTGGCCGGCGCCGGGCCGGGCCCGTGGTGGGCGCTGGACGCCTGCCTGGACACCGCCGGATTCGGAGACCAGTCGGCTTGGTCGTTCCCTCCCACGAGCGGAGAAGTGCGCGGGCACATGCTGCTCGGGCGTGGTGCCGCGGACTCCAAGCTTGCGGCCTCGATGTTCTGCCACCTGGCCATGGACCTCAAAGCGGTCGCCGCCCGGTTCGCGGGCGGGGTGGCGGTGCTGCTGGACGTGGACGAGCACACCGGCGGCTTCGGCGGCGCCCGCGCCTATCTGGCCGACCCGGCAGTTGTTCGGCCCAGCGGCGTCATGATCGGCTATCCGGGCCTGGACGAGGTTGTGGTCGGCGGCCGCGGCCTGTGGCGGGCGGTCCTGCGCGTCCACGGCACGTCTGGGCACTCCGGCTCCAGCCGCAGTGCGGTGTCCGCCATCTCCCGCGCGGCGCGCATGGTCATCGCCCTGGAGGGGGCCGAGCTGCCCCCCGCGCCGGTAGGGGCTGCGTTCGGGTTGTCTCCGAAGCTGTCGGTGACCGCCGTGCACGGCGGTGAAGGCTTCTCGGTCACCGCGGACCTGTGCACCCTGAACGTGGACATCCGCCTCACCCCGGCTTTCGACGCCCACGACGCGGAGACCCTGGTCCGTAAGGCCATCGCCGAGGTCGACGGCGCGCTGCCCGGCCCGGCCGCCACCGACGTGGTCACAGGCGCGGTCTGGCCGCCCTTCCAACTGACCACCGGGCAGCAGCCCGGCGCCGCACTGGTGTCTGCCGCCCGCGCGGCCGCACTGGCGGTCACCGAGAAGACCGCCGGCCCCTCCAACATCGGCAATTTCCTGGCAGGCGAGGGCATCGCAGCCACCGCCGGCTTCGGCGTCCCCTACACCGGGCTGCACGGCACCGACGAGCAGGCCGACCTGCGCGAACTACCTCGCGTCTACGCCGTCTACCACCGCGCTGTCCTCGACCTCCTCGGCGTCAACTGACGCCGGGCACGGGGGCAGGGTTCCAACTGCGTCCCATATTGCTCCCAGCGTGTTCCAGCCAACTCCCACGCCCGTCTCTTCCGCGACCCGCCCATCGGCGCTGACATGGACTCAGCACACCGTCGACGCACCGCAGACAGGAGTTGGACATGGAACCGACCGACCTGAACCAGGTGTTCACCGGCCCGGCCCGCACCGCGGTACCGGGCGCGACCACCGCCCAGGACAAGCCGCAGGGCTCGGAGGACCAGGGCTACCGCGACGAGAACTGATCCACCGCCAGCCACAGGGGCCGGCCGCGCACCTCCAGCGGCCGGCCCCCGCCACCTCCCACCCAGTCCAGGGCGACGAACGTGAGAGCGAGGACAGCACGATGTTCACCATCACCCTGGCCACCGCGGACCTCTCCTCCCCGTGGGCATGGAACGACGGACACCTGACCACCGGCACCAGCGACATCGCCGCGCTGCGCCACCCAGCGCTGGAGACCATGGTGGCCACAGACGGATCCCGCACCCTGCTGTCCGTCCGAGAACGGGCCGCCGATCACCGCACCACCAGCGACACCTGGTCCTGCGTCAGCCCAGCCCGTTTGGACACCCTCGCCGCCCAGTGCACGCAGTGGAGCCTGGAACACACCACGCTGGTCATCGACGCCACCACACAGGAAGCCACCATGACGGCTGGCTCCTTCGGCACCCTCCCGCTCTACCTCACCACTACCACGAACGGAACGCTGCGCGCCTCCTGGCAGCTACCGGACCTGCACCGCCAGTGCAGCCTGAAGAGTCTCGACCAGGCCACGGCGGCCGCTCTGCTCGGCGGAACCCGCACCTACTCCCAGCACACCCTCTTCGAGACCGTGCGAATGCTCACCGAACGAGCAACCGCCACCTTCGACCACCACGGCCTTCGCCTGGCCTACCCCGAGCCGGCCGAGCACGGCCTGCCCCGCGACCTTGCCCTCGGAGTTAACCCCGTCGCCGTGTTCGGCGCCCTCCTCACCGAGGCCTGCACCCGACGCCCCCTATCCGCGCGGCCCGTCGCCGTCCAACTGTCCGGCGGCATCGACAGCGCCAACGTCGCCATGACCCTTGGCCAGCTCCACCCAGGTCAGACGACACCAGCAGGCCTGCTGATCGGCGGCGACGCCGGCCCGCAGCAGGCCCGCCGCCGCACCCGCATGATCGACACCATGGGCCTGGGCACCGACATCACCGTCCACGCCAGCGATCACCTGCCCTACGCCCCCGACACACTGCGCACGGCCCGACCGCTGGCCGCCGGCCCGGACGAGGAGCCCTACCTGGAGATGGGCGACGCCCTCGCTCAAGCCCTCGCCCGCAGCAACATAACCATGGTCTTCACCGGCTTCGGCGGCGACGAGTTCAGCGCACCCCACACCCCCGCGACCCCGACCCTAGCCGCGCCACGCCGCCGCGGACTGTGGCCATGGCTGACTCCGATCGCCCGAGAGGCCGCCCAGGAAGCACGGTCGCGAACAGCCCCCGCTCCGCGCGTGCACCGCACCACGCTGCAGGCGCTGGCCTGCGCCGACCCGCTCCAAGTCCGCCAGGGGATCTGGCCCGTCCACCCCTTCGCCGACCAGCAGATCATCCGCTTCGGCGAGTGGCTCCCAGACCAGTGGCGCCACGACAAGAGCCTCCAACACCACCGCCTCGCCATCCTGCTGCCCGCCGACGTCGTCCACGCCCCGCTGCGAGAGAACTTCGCGCACCTGATGACCCGAGCAGTGCACCAGCACCTCGCCCCACGCCTCCTGGCCCAGCTGCCGCAGCTCCGACTGGCCGACACCGGCCTCATCGACCCTGACCGGCTCGCCCACACCGCCCGGACAGCCGCCTCCGACCACGCAGCTGCCCACGACCACGCCGGCCTTTACGCAGTCCTGGCGCTGGAGAGCTACCTGCGCGCACTGGAGCAACCAGACACCACGCGGTGAACAGGGGGCGAAACGGTGCGAGCGATCACACCGGGACACCAGACTGGCTCAGGTGACCGGCATCCCTCCCGCACCACCACCCGCCCCAGGCCCACCGCCCGTAATGACCCTGCGGTCCGATCCCCGCTACGAGGAGATCGCCTCCGCCAGTTGGGCCCAGATGGCAGCAGATCTCCCCAGAACCCTCGGCCGAGCCGCCCGCCTGGGATGGAACGCCGACCACCGGGCACTGCTGCGCATGGCCGCCGCCCAGCTCGCTGTAGCCCTGGCCTCGGCTCTGCTGCTGGCCGCAAGCACACGGGTCTTCTCGCACTTCCTGACAGCAGCCGGCCCCACCGACGGCCTGGGAGACCGTCTCCACCAGGCGATGCCCGCCCTTGCGGTCACGGTCACCGCCGCAGCGGTGCGAGCCCTGGCCGACGGCTACGCGCAGGCCACTGCCGCCCGCCTGGCCCCCAAGGTCGTCCGAGCCGCAGACACCGCCACCCTGCTCGCAGCAACCCGCGCCGCATTGTCGGCCTACGACACCCCGGGCTTCGAGACCGCCCTGGAAGCATCCGAACGCGGCGCTGAAGCCACCCAAGAACTGATCACCGATAGCCAGGCCATGGTCTCCGCCCTCGCCCAGCTCACCACCGCCACCGCCGTTGCCGCACTGCTTCAGCCCATCCTGCTCCCGCTGATCCTCCTCGCTGTCATCCCCCGCGGGATCGCCGCCGTCGCAGCGGCCCGCATCGAACACCGAGCCGCCTACCGGACCCTGTCCGACCAGCGCCTGCGCAGTGTCCTGCGCTCCGCGATCACCGACCGCAAGACCGCCGCTGAGATCCGCGCCGCCACCATGGCCGACTTCCTCATCGACCAGTACGGCCACATCAGCGACCGCATCGAAGCCCACAACGCCGCAGCCGTCACCCACGCCGCCCGCATCCGCCTCCTCGGCACCACAGGCACAGGCCTGGGTACCGGCCTCGCCTGGACCGCCCTCGCTGCCCTCGCCGCCACCGGCCACGTCCCCCTCCCCGTCGCCGGCACTGCCCTCATGGCCCTCCACGCCGCCTCCGGCTCCCTCGCCAGCGCCGTGACCATCGCCGCCCGACTCTTCCGCAGCAGCCTCTACCTCCAGGACTGGAAACGCTTCCTCACCCTGGCCGACGAACACCGCGCCCACCGCGGCGGCCACCAACTCAACCAGGTCGGACCAACAGTCATCCGCGCCCAGAACCTGACCTACACCTACGCTGGCGCCGACCAACCCGCACTGAAGGACATCAACCTCACCCTCCACCGCGGCGAAGTCGTCGCCCTCGTCGGAGAGAACGGCTCCGGCAAAACCACCCTCGCCACCCTGCTCACCGGCCTCCTCCAACCCACCACCGGCACCGTCACCTGGGACAGCACCGACCTTGCCAACGCCGACCCCACCAGCATCTGGTCCCACGTCGGCATGGTCCCCCAGACCTACACCCGCTGGCCCATGGCCTGCCGCGAGAACATCACCCTGGGCCAGCCCCGCACCGCCGACGACCAAGCCGTCCACGACGCCGCAGCCGCAGCCGGTGCCGACACCACCATCGCCGCCCTCCCCGAAGGACTCGACACCCTGCTCGCCCGACCCTGGTGGGGCGGCCACGACCTGTCCGGAGGTCACTGGCAGCGCCTGGCCATCGCCCGCGCCTTCTACCGTGACCCAGCTGTCCTGATCCTGGACGAACCCACCAGCGCCCTCGACGCCCGAGCCGAAAACCAAGTCTTCACTCGCCTGCGCGCTCTCGCGGCTGGCCGAACTACCGTCTTCGTCACCCACCGTCTAGCCAACGTCCGGTCCGCAGACCGGATCATCGTCCTAGACCACGGCCTCATCCGCGAACAGGGTACCTTCGACGAACTCCTCAACCAGGCTGGCCTTTTCGCAGAGCTCTACAAACTCCAGCAGGACAACCCAGCCAGCTAGAATCCACGCAGCGTCAGCGCACGCCTAGGGCGTGGACCCACGCGGACCCGCAGGTGCGGGCGGCCTCGCGGTTACCGGGGCTGCTGCGAGGGCGTGCCCGACAGGCCTTGGAGCGGGCGGCCGGTCACCGGTGCCCGGTGCGGGGGCGGGCTGCCCGCCGGCCGGTGCGAGCGGGACGTGCCCGGCGGCGTCGGGGCTCTTCGGGCGGGCGGCGGATCTGGCCGCCGCGTGCGCGCCCAATATCCGGACGTGATTGGACTGCTCGCTGCAGGGCTGGCTGGGGGTGCGTCAGCGGGTGGGACGCCGGATTGTGTCGGCGGGTGCGTCTCAGTTCTGGCCTGGGGGACGGGTGGGCCGATGGTTCGGCCGTTGCGTCTCACCTGGGCCGTCTCACTGCTCGCGCCCGCCGCGGCACTGGTCCTTCAGGTCCGGCCCGCTCGCCTGGTGCTCATGGCCCGGCGGGGACGCGCTGCCGGGTGTCGCTGGTCGGTCGTGACGTGGTGGGCTGGCGAACTTTGTCCACAGCTACCGGAACGGAGGCTTGCGTCTGTCCGATCCTTACGACGAGGGGTAGTGCCGATGACCGTGAACGATGTCGATGTCCAGCGCCTGCACGGGCCGTGTGCCATCCCTGGCTGCGACTGTATGGAGCTGCGGGGCGCGTACCTGCTGGAGCGCGCCCGGGCCGGGACCTTGGCCTCGGTGGAGTTCGAGGTGGAGGACATCGACGTCCTGGAAGGGTTCATCGGCTTCGGAGGGGTGAACCGGGATGCCTGTGCGTGGGTGTTGCGGGTCGAGCACTGGGTGGTCCTGGGAGCGCTGAACACCCAGGATGGCGCACGCTACCTGGAGGACCTCACCTACCGGAGCCGGGGATCGGAGCTGTACCGGCACGTCGGCGCACTACTGGACCAGGGTGCCCGGGGCGGGGGAGGGTTGGCGGTCGAGGCGGTGCGGGTGCTGGTGTGCGGGTGTGGGGTGCGTTTCGAGTCGCGGACTGCGTGCGGGGAGGTCCACTCGTACTGGCGCCCGCACCGGGAGCACCCGAGGTGCGATGACTGCGTGGGGGACGACGCGGCGTCGGCCGGGCGTGCGCTCGCGGGTGTGTTCTTCCACAGGGACGAACGCTGCGGGTACTGGAACGTGGTCGTGCGGCACTTGCCGCCCCACGACGGTGAGGACGAGGACACCTGCTTCGACCCCGAGTGCATCGACGTTGACGGGGCCGAACTGGACGTCGTGGAATAGCCGTTTCCGTCCCGCCGTCGCTCGGTGGGGTGAAGCTGCAAGGATCCCGCCGTCGGGCCGCCGCCGCTGGGGGCGTCGGCCCGGCTGGCAGGCCCTGCTGCCAACCAGGCGTTCCGCCACCCCGCCGTCTGTGCCGCCCGGGGGTAGGTTGTCGCGGGTGACTGATTCCCTGCCGCCCGGTGGCCTGGTGCTCGATGCGGTCGAGGTGGATGCCCGGTGGGCGCACGCTTGGCGGCCGGAGCAAATCGCCGAGCGGTTGGGCGCGGTGGGTGCGCCGTGGTGTGTCGCGGCGGGGTGGGCGTTGGATCTGTTCCGAGGCGGTCAGTCACGCCAGCACGGTGATCTGGAAATCGCGGTGCCTGCAGCCGGGTTCGCGGAGGTCCGGGACTGCTTTCCCGAGTACGTGTTCGACGCGGTGGGGTCGGGGCGGGTCTGGCCGGCAGCGGATGCCGGGGTGCTGGCCGTGACCCACCAGACCTGGCTGCGGGATCCGGGGAGCGGCCGGTTCCTGTTCGACGTTTTCCGTGAGCCGCACCGGGGCGAGACGTGGATCTGCCGGCGCGACGAGAGCTTGCAGTTGGGGTACGAGGCGGTCATCGAGCGGACAGCGGGCGGGATCCCCTATCTGCGGCCGGAGTTGGTACTGCTCTTCAAGGCGAAGGCCGCGCGGCCCAAGGACCAGGCGGACTTCGAGGGAGTGCTGCCCCTGCTGGGCCGGGCGCGGCGCGACGCCCTTGCAGGGTGGCTGGAGCGGGTGCACCCCGGGCACCGGTGGCTGGCGGAGCTGACAAGGTAGCAGCGTAGGACCCCGGCAGATCTCGCCAGCAGAGAAGCGGCGGCGGTGCCGGGCGGGGTGTCGGCGGGTCTGCTGCCGGGGCGGATTGTCGGTGGTGGGTGGTGGGATGGTCTGTATGAACGCTTATGAGGATGACACGGAGATGCTGGCGGCACAGGTCCGCGAGGAGGTGCGGGTCACGCCGGCGGTGGCGTTGGATCCGGTGGTGGCCGCGGTGCTGGCTGAGTTCCGGCGCAGCGTGCCGGGTCTGGACCAGGCGGTGCTGGGTGAGGCGTTGATGCGAGCCGCGAGTGCGGCGTGGCGGGTCTCGCTGGGCAGGGATGTTGCGTTTCAGACCGCGCAGTCGATGGCATTGGCGTTCGCGGCGACGGGTCTGCGGCTGCACGAGGCCGCCGCCGAAGAAGCGCATTGATTGGGCCGGTGGCCGGTCCGGGTACGGCGCTTCACGTCGGGGTGTTGAGTCCGGCCCGGAGCGGTCCCTTGCTCCCGCGGGCGGTGGCCTGGCCCGGTGGCCGCAGCGGTTCCGCGCTGTTCCCGGCCGTGGGCGGGGGCGGGTCGGTGGGTGCTCCTCGGCCCTGTCGTGGGCGGAACCGGTTGCCTCGGGCCAGGACGCCGCGCCACCCGCCGCCCCCGTTTCGGTCAGGCTTCGGTGGCCTCGACTGCCGGCCTGGTCCGCTATCCCGGGCCCGTTGGCCCGTCTCGGCCGTGCCTTGGTCGACTTGCGACAGTCGGTTCCCGGAGGGCTGCCCTGCCATCGATGTGGAGCGTCGACCCTGATCGTCGTGCCGTGGAATGCGACCACTGACCGCCTGACCCTTGATCACTGGCCTGGACTTGGAGTGTGGATGACCGGAGTGAGCAGTACACCGCAAGGCGAGAGCGCGGGAGCCCGAGGGACCCGCTGGGAGAGTGTGGTCGCGTCCGCAGAGGTCATCGTCCCCGACGATGAATGGGAGAAGGAACTCGCTCCCGCGAGTCGGGCCGCGCGCCGTGCGATAGGACGTCAACGCCGTGCGGGTCGCGGGTCGGGCCTCAGGTGACTGGCCAGTAGCGCCGGCCGGGCTCTGTCCACAGGCGCGGAACCCGAACCTATCCCTGCCCCCGGCCCGCCGGCGTTCCAGGCGTGCCCTTCTCGTAGACGAAGGAGCAGCGGATTGTCCACCCCGCGAAACGTCACCTCCACCCCACCGTCCGCCCCAGCGGATTCCCCGCCGACCATCGCGCTGTCCGTTCGACTGGAGGAGTCTTCGTCGTCGGTCCGACGGCTCGCTTCGTCGGAGAGTTCCGGATCATCCGCCCAGAGGTTCCCGCAGGGCGCATCCTTGGTCGTCACGCGTCGGGCGGGGGTGGGTGACCTGGGTCCGGTGAACGCGTTGCATCGCCGCTGCTCGCTGGAGTCGCGATTCGCCCGGTACGCGTCCGGGCGCAGGGAGGTGAAGGCGTCGGAGTTCGCGAGGCTCGTGCACCCGGCGGCGGGCATCAGCTGGCTGACCGTACTGCGGGAGGACCCTCGGACCGCCGTCGCGATCACGCACCTGCTCAAGACCCGCACCCCCGGCGCTTTCGAACTCGCGGTCCTGGTGGGTGACCCCTGGCAGGGCCAGGGGCTGGGCACCCGTCTCACTGCCCGCGCCTTGGAGGCGGCGGCCGCGGATCCCGGCTGCCTGAGTGTCACGGCGATGTTCGGCGCCGCGAACGGGCGGGCCCTGGCGATCGCGCGCCGACACGGGATCACGATTCCCGCGGCCAGTGCCGGCGTCGTGGAGGCCACCCTCGCCCTGTCTGGAAGGAGCTGACCGTGCCCGCGTTCCCCGCGTCCCGTGCGTCCCGTGTTGAGTTGCTACGTCCGGACGGGGCCCGTCTGGCGCTGTACGTCGACGGGCCCGCCGATCCGGACCTGGTGCTGGTTCTGGCTCATGGATGGCAAGCGGCGGCCTCGGTGTGGGACGAGCACGTACGCCACCTGTCGCGGCCACGGACCCGGATCGTGCGTTACGACCAGCGCGGGCACGGCGACTCGACCGCTGGCAGGGCGCTGCCCTCGATTCCGCTCCTGGCGGACGACCTGAAGGCTGTCATCGCGGCCACCGCCCCCGGTCGACTGCCCGTCCTGGTGGCCGGGCACTCGATGGGCGGTATGGCGGTCCTCGCGCTCGCTGCCCAGCACCCGCACCTGATCGGCGGCAAGGTGACCGCTGCCCTGCTCGCCGCCGCCACCACCAGCGGCGGTCTGGACCTCGCGGCGCCCCGGCACCCGCCGCTGCGGCGCCTGGTCGGGATCACCCGACACGCGATGGCCGCCATGTGCATCAGTGCCCCGGCTCCGGCTGGGCGGATCCGCGAACTCCTCCGGCCCCGCCCCTACCCCCAGCCGCCGATCGAGCACACCGCACGATGGTTCAGGGCCATCATGCGTCACGACGTCGCCGGCCGGATCGAGGCGCTCGGACGCATCCCGGTGCACATCCTGGTCGGCGACGACGATCAGACCATCCCGCCCGTCCACGCCCTGCGCCTAGCCGCGCAGATCCCCTCCTCCCGGCTCCACGTAGTCGCCGACGGCGGCCACCGGCTGCCCACCGAGCACCCCGAGGCGTTCCTCACCGCACTGGAGCAGGCCTGCGCCGACGCACTGCCGCCCGCCGCCCGCCGGCACCGCAGGCCCCGCCGCCGCGAGCGGCAGACAGTCCAGGCCGCAGGCCGCCCAGATGGCCCACAAGCCGGCTGACCGCCGCCGTGCCGGGGGGTTCCTCGCGGCCCCGGCGCCGCCAACCCGCTCACCGGGCTGTTGCCAGGCAGCCAGGGAACGCGCCGCTCGACGGCACGGTGCCGTCGCCTCCCTGCGTCGCGGGCCCTCCGATCAGCCGACGGCTTCGTGGTACGGCCGCAGTCTCTACACCGGCAGGGGCTGGGCGGGTGCCGGTTCGGGCGTCTGGATGTGGGTATTGCCTCCTTCGTCCCGGCACCAGGGGCACCATGGCTGAAGACGGCCGTGGACGCGGTTGAGGACCAGGACCGCGACCAGGAGGAGTCCGGCCAGGGCCAGGAGCAGATGCCCGGCAGTGGTAGCTGCGAACACCCACGACAGAACCCACAGCGCCCCGACCCCTATGGGGGCGGCGATGCGGGTGCGGTGGGTGGTGCGCAGCCAGGTGCCGCGGCGTTCCGCCTGGGCACTGCCATTGTCGGGCAGCCGCACCGCGCACAGGACGCACAGGGAGTCCGTGTGGTGGCCGAAGACCATGAGCAGAACGTAGGCGATCACCAGCAGGCCGGTGCCGTAGCAGACCTGCAGGCCGGTGCGTCCGTGGGCGGTCAGGGCCAGCGCGCAGGTCGCGGGAACGGCGACAAGCATGATCCACAGGCCGTGATGAGCCAGGACGCTCTGCCAGGGGCGCGGGGTGGGACGCCGGCTGGCGCGGCATCGCTCGTCGGGGCACTCCTCGCGGTGGCGTCCATGGACGGTGACCTGCGTCAGGTCGCGGGCCAGGTAGAGCGCGGCTCCGGCGTAGGCGGCGGCCACGGCGGGCCGCCACCAGCCCAGGTCGTGCAGGTAGGGCTTGGGCATGACGACGAACACCGCCGCGAGTACGACGGCGGCCCGGGTGCCGGTCGTGTGGCCGCGGCGGTGCAGGCGGGTGGCCAGGCGCAGCCGGGCCTGCGGGCTGGCCACCGCCGCGGGCGGGCCCTGGCACAGCGGGCACACGTCCCACTGGTGGACCAGGGACATGGCCAGCGCGGTGATCGCGCAGAGCCAGGCCGCGACCGCGGCGGCCAGGACCGATGTGCCGTCCTCGCGGAAGGCCGTCAGCGCGGCTGCGAGCACGATCGCGGGGGTGGTGAACCGTTCGGCGAAGTGGATCCGGCTCGACTTGGGGGGCCGGGCGATGTCGTCCATGGCAGAAGCCTAGATTCAGGCCTGGCCCCTCGGGGCCGAATGGGCCCAACGGGCTTGGATGTGCGGGAAGATGACGGCACCGGGCTCTCGCGGCGAACGGCGGACCTGGGAACCGTGGGCGACTGCCGTTCCCGGTGGCGTAGGTGGGTGCGGGTGTGAAGCAGCTGACCTGGAGGAGTGGCTCCGTGATTCCCGTGACCGATGATCCGGCCCGGGCGGCCCCGGCCCCGGCGGCTTCGGCCCGGGTGGGTGGGGTGTGTGGCTGTTCGTCGTGTCCGGGTGCTCCAGGGCGGATGGTGGAGTCCTCGGTCACGACGGTGCGAGCGCTGGTGGGTGAGTGGCGCCGGTGGTGGAACTGCCCGGACGAGGCGGTCCGCGGCCGGGTGCGCCGGTTGACCCGGGCTCTGGTCCCGCTGGTCCTGGCCCTGGCCGGGTTGGTGGTCGCGGTGGTGGTCTTGGTGGTTGTCGTGGTCGCGGTGGTGGTGGTCGGTGTGGTTGGGGCGGTGGCGGGCCCGTTCGGGTAGGAGGGCGGCCGTTCCGGGCGCCGTGGTCGCGGGTGGGTGCACCCGGGGGGTGAATCATGCTCAGCGCGGTGATTCACCGGGGCCCTTGGCTGCCCGGGCGGGCCTGTTCGCTGGTGTCGAGATGGTGCTGTGCCCAGGGGCATGGGTGCCGCTGCTGCTCCCGGGTGTTCTGCGCGGGTGCTGTGAGCTGCGGGGGCCGGCCCGGGTTCCGGTGGTCGCGCGGTGATTCACCCCTCCCGCTGCCGGCCGCCCGTCGCTGGCCGGCGGGGTCGGCGCGGTGCGGGTGCTGCTCCCTGCGGCCGGGCGCTAGCTGTTCCCCGTCGTACGCGCGGCTGAGGCTGCGGGGGCGGGTCAGGTGGTGGTCGGGTCCGGGTCTGGGAGGACTTCGCAGTCGGTGAGGTGGCCGCCGATGGGGAGGTGGTAGGCGTGGGCGAGGCGTTTGAGGTAGACGTCTGCCGGGCCGGGGTGGTGGTCCGGTCGTTGTCCGGGGTCGTCGGGTTCGAACAGGGCCAGGGATCGGACTCGGTCGCGGGAGTCGTGGCGGGGGTGGTAGAGGATGCCTTCGAAGCCTGCGTCCTGCCAACGTTGTGCCCACGCGTGGGGGAGGTCGTAGGGGGTCAGAGCGGATAGTTCGCGGCCGCAGGCCCAGAACTTGAGGCTGTCACGGCGGGTGAGGTTGGCGACGTGGTAGGGGCGGGTGGTGGTGATTTCGGACAGCAGTGCTTCGTCCAGGGCCGTGTAGGGCAGGTCAGGGCCGACGAGGACCTTGAATCCAGCGCGTTCGGCCAGCGCGGTCAGTGGGTCGGTCGCGGTGTAGCAGGTGCCGTGTGCGGGGCCGGGGCCGTCGAAGCGGCCCGGCTCGAGTCCGTTCTGGAGGTTGGCGAAGTACCAGCAGTTGTTGCCGAATACCTGTGCGTGGGCACGGTAGAGCCGTTGGCCGGCTGCGATCGTGCGGGAGGGGAACCGGCTCAGGTCGAGGTCCTGGGGCGGCAGTGGCAGGGGCTGGCTCCGGTGCGGGACTTCGGCGGCGGCCTGGCTCATTGGGACCACCGGGCGGCGTAGCGGCGGGCGTCGGCGAGGACGGCTTCGATGTCGTGTCCCTCATGTAGGGCCTGGATTGCGCTGGTCCCGCCGAGCTGAGGGTCCGGGGCGGTGGCCCATTGCACGATCATCCACTGGTCGACCGGGACCGAATGGAAGATCTCGAGGATCTTGGCTACGTGGGGATGCACGCGGGGACCGTCGAACTGCCAGGCGGGCAGGAGCTTGACGCCTTCGATCGTGGTGACCACCAGTGCTTCGCCGGCCTTCGCTTCCTTCTCCAGTATGTGAGGTTCCTTGCCGACCAGGTGAGCGGCTCCGGCTAGATCGTAGAAGGGTCCTCGGCCGCGATGGACCGGGGTGGTGGTCGTGCGACGTATTTGTCGGACCCGACCTGGAGACGGCTCTGAGCTGGCAGGGGGAGCGGGTGGAGACCGCTTCGGCTTCGGGGCATCGGAGCGCCTGGTGCCCTGCTTGACGGGGACTGCCGTCCCAGTGCGGCGCAGGCTGAACTCGTCGGATGCCGAGGTCCCTTTGGACTTCGCGATCTTCGCGCCGGTTTGGCGTGTTCGTTCGGTCATGTGCTCACCTCGCCAGCCTCCCTTTCCACAAGTGTCCCGCAGCCCGGGAGGTTGTGCGGTGCCAGCGAGAACTCACTTCCTCGCTCCGGTCGCCGGGCCTCGATCCCGGCTGCTGATGGTGGTGGTCGCCGGGGTCGTCGGTGGGTGGGGTTTGGTTGTCGGGGTGGGTCGGTGGTGGGTGCTGTTGGTGTCCTACCGGTGGGGTAGCGGGCGGGTAGCTGTGAGGTAGTTGTTGCAGGTCAGCGCCTGGTAGGTGGTGGGGTAGGCGGGTTTTTGGGTGGTTCCGCGGTGGTGGGGGAGGGGCCGGGCGGCAGGGTTCTGTGGTGGCCCGGCGGGGGCCGGGGCGGCGGGGCGCCGGGGGAGGCCCGGAACCGGTGCGGTGGAGGCTCCTGGGCCGGGGGTGGGGAGGGGGGTCCGGTGCCCTGGCGAGGTGGTTCGTGGCGGTGCTGGGGAGGCTGCTGCCGGGTGTCGGGGGAGGGTGTGGGTGTCCATGGTCGGGGTTGACGGTTTCCGGGTCGCGTCGTCGCGGTGGGGGAGAGCTTTCCGCGCGGCTTTGTGGTCGGCTCCTCCGACAGCCTGCCCGGACCGGAAACCGTTGCCGTTCCGGGGTGTTGTCCGTACCGTCGGGCCCGGTGCGGCGGAGGTCGTCGTGGTCGCGGTCGGGAGCCCGTGGCCGTGATTGTGGGGGCCTGGGAGCGGGTTCGGCCGGGTGGTTGGTGTTCTCGTGGCCGACTCCCCCTCACGTGCTCTCACCTGGTGGTTTCCAGGGTTGACGGCTTTGGGTTCACGGTTTCCGAGTCCCTGGTTTCCGGCTTTGGGTTCACGGTTTCCGTGTCTGCCTGAAGTTTCAGGTTCACGGCTTCTGCCTGCGCCGGTGGTTTCCGCTTCACGGTTTCCCGGGCTCGCTCCCGTGGTCCCGTGCTCGGTTCACGGTGGCCGGTCGCGGTCGCGGTCGCGGTCGGCCTGGTCGGCCGGTGGTGTTGTGCGGGTCGTCCTGGGCCGGGCTGCTGTGGTGGGTGTCCGCGTGCTGGCGGCGGCCGGCTGTGGTCTGCTGCTGCTCACTGCCGGCGGTGTCCGTGTCCGGGTTGCCCGGCGGGTGGTGGAGGGCCTGGTGTGCGGGTGCCGGCGCGTTGCCGGGGCGGTGGTTGGTGTCCGGGTCGCCGCGGCCGGTGTCGGCGGTTTGCGGGGCGATGCCTCGGCCGGGGTCGTCCACCTCACGTCCTGACCGGCATTCCCGGTGGTGGTGTTCGCGGGCGCCGCTGTCAGGCGGGTTCGCGGCCGGTTTCGGTGACCGGGCGCTGGCCGGGGGGTCACGGGATTGCCCCGTGACCCCCCGGGGCCTCTCTTCTCTTAGAGCCCCAGGCCGTCAGCGACGGTGTAGGCCGGGTTCAGCCATACCACGGTGGCACCCGTCCAGCCGTACAGGTGCGGTTCGGTTGCTGTGTCGGGGTCCTGCGTGTCTGTCGCCCGCGCTCCGTCTGCGGTCAGGTAGACCGCGTCCCATTCCCCGGCGACCTCGGGCCAGTTGGGGAAGAGAGGAGAGTCGTCGAGGGCACCGCCTGCCGGGGGGTTGGGGTACTGCTGGACCAGGGCGAGCAGGTCCTGCCTGTTGTCGATCAGCACGATGCGTGCGGTGGGGTTGGGCACGATCCGCAGGTGCTCGCAGTAGTGGTCTTCGCCGGGGTACTCGGTGGCGTACCACTGCGACCAGACCGTCACCAGTACTGTGCCGTCGTCGTCCTGTTCCACTGCGGGCGACGTCCACAGTCCGGCACCGCGCTCGGGATGGGGACCGCGCACCACCGGATCGGGGCCCAGGGCCCGGAACATCTGGGGTTCGGTGTGCCCGTGATAGTGGTCCGGAGCGTGCGCGTAGCCGAGCACGGGCAGCTCGCCGGCGTCGATCGGACGCACCGGGCGGTCCACGGTGGGCGGTGCGGCTTGCGGCCGGGGGGTGGGGGCCGGCCACCGCTGCCGGATGGCCTCGCCTTCCGCGCGGGTCGCCGCGTTCGCCTCCTGGGCAGTGGCGGCCCTGTGCCGCCGGGCGCGGGTCCGGGCCTCGCGGCGAGCGGCGGACTCCTCGGGGGTGACGGCGCGGACCAGCAGCGTGAACAGTCCCTCGCCACTGCCGAGGGGGGTCTGCTGGCCGTCCTCGGTGAAGCCGTCGGCGGCCAGCCTCCACGGGCACGCGGCGGACTCCATGAGGGCCCGCGCCCCGGTGAGCGCGAGCCGTCGGCTCGTACGCTCGTCAGAGAAGGCGGGCCGCTCAATGAAGCGGACGCGCAGGCCCTCGCCGTCGGACTCGACGGCGAGGGACGATTCGTGCTCGGCCAGCCAGGCGGCCAGTTCCGGCGCGGTGGGCTGCGGTGATACGGCAGGGGGCAATTCGGACATGACTCTCTCCTGCTGGGAGGTGGACGAGAGGCACGGAAACTCCGTGCACCCCTGCGCAGGCAGGGCAGCCCGGCCTTCCGGCCGGTATTGCGGGGCCCCGCGGCATCACCGCGGCCCAGGAGAGATCCCCTTCGATCGTAGTGCGCCAGTCCCGCACGAGGGCCGGATTCGCGGAACGTCAGGGGCCGGACCAGTCAGGCGTGGCGGGTCGGGGTGGGGCTGTTCAGGACGACATCGACGGCCTCACCGCGCAGCCGGACAGCCTCCAGGAGGCCGCGGAGCTCGTGGTCTCGGGGGAACCGGGCCAGGAGCTGGTCCTGGTCGATGAACAGGACGAACCGTTCCCGCGCGGCCGCCTGAGGGTTGGTCTCGCGTTGCTGGATCTGGGCCAGGGCGCGGCCGAGCTGGTGGGCGAACGCGAAGGCGGGTGCGTCGTGGGGCAGTGCCTGCTTCCCGAAGGACGGCCGCCCGAGGATGGTCGGTGGTGTCGGCTGATCCATGGGCGCGGTCCTTTCCGGGACTTCGGCGGGCGGCCGGCGCGCTCTGGCGCGGGTGGCGGTCCCGGTGCCCGTCCATCATCGGCGCCGCCCGCGGGCACCGTCCACCGGCCCGGCCAGAGGCGCGGCCGTCGGCCGGCACAGCCGCCGTGCTGCTCCCGCCCTGTGCTGCTCCCCCGGGCCGTCGTGCTGCTCCCGGTGTCGGGGTGCTGGTGGGTTCTTTCGGGGGTGGGGAGGTCATGCGGGTCGATGGTCGGGGGTGGCTCGAGGTCATGGGGCATGGCCTGGGACTCGCGCGGGTGTTGATCTGCCGGTGCCGGTGGTGTTGGGAGTGTCGTGGTGGTTGGGGGCTGCCGGCGTGGACTGCTGGTGCCGGGTTCGCCGTGCCCGGGTCGGCCGGTGCTCGGCGGACCGGCGGCTGCGGGGCCGGGTGTCGGAGGTGGTGCTGGCTGAGGCCAGCGCCGTGTTCGCCACCGATACGGCAGTCCTGGGCGTCTCCCTGGCCGGGGACCGCCTCTGCGGCCCCCGGCCCTCCACCGTCACCGCCGCGCGCTGACAGGCGGGGGTGGCCCGGGGTCGCAGCGCTTGGGACTCACGCGGGTGTTGAACTGCCGGTGCCGGTGTCGTGGTGGTGGTTGGGGCTGCCGATGTGAGCTGCTGGTGCCGGGTTCGCTGTCCCGGCTCGGCGGGTGCTCGGCGGGCTGGTGCCCGTCCGGGTGTCCGTTGGCTCGGTGTGTTCCCGGGTTCGGGCTGCGGATGGCTATCCGCGCCGGACCAGGCCGTCGGGGAGGTCCTTGAGGACGTGGGTGACCGGGATCCAGGTGGGGATGTCGGGCTGGGGGGAGGGTTCGGTGGGGTCGATGCGTTCGATGAGGTGGTAGGAGCAGTGTGGGATCCACAGGGCGATGCCGTCCTCGGTTCCGGTCAGCAGTGCCCAGCTGCCGTTCTCCACGTACATGGAGAACGGGGCCTCACTGGTCAGCTGGACGGTTGCTGCGGCGTAGAGGCCGCCGGTGATGTCGCGGCCGATTCCCCGCAGGTTCGCTCCTGTCTGGCTGTCGGTCAGGCGCAGCCACGCATGGGTTCCGGCTTGTCCGTGGAGCCCCAGGACGGTGTCCGCGGGGTCGGTCCATCCGGGCAGGTCGGCGACGTTGGCGTGGGGCGGTTGCTGGCTGCTGCCGGTCATGGTGGGGCCTTCCGGATCGGGTGCTGGTGGTGGCCGCGGGGTACCGGCTGCGCCGGGCGGGGCCGGTGCTGTCGGCGGGTCAGGTGCTGGCGCGGGTCGGGGTGTTGTCGGTGGTCAGGGCATGGTGGAGGTCGGTGTCCAGGATTGGGGCGAGGCGGCGGGTGAGGGCGGCGGCGGGTCCGGCGAGGGAGCGGTCGGTGCGTTCGTGCAGGCCGGCGTCGAGGAGGTCGGCGCGGGTGCAGATGATCCGGCCGCCGGTCGTGGGGACGTCGTCGGCGGGGACGACCTGGGCGCGGCCCTCTCGCCAGAGCAGGACGTCCTTGAGGCGGCCGCCGGCCATGGGGGGTGCGCACAGGGCGCGGACCATGTCGGCGGTGATGCGGCGGGTGGCGGGCACGGGGTCCTCCATGGTCCGGGCGGGCGGTGTCGGCGGGTCGGGTGGTTCGGAGCTTGTCCCGGGTTTCCGCAGCGCCGGGCCGGTGCCGACCGGGGAGGGTGCGTGTCCGGGAGTCGGGCGTTCACGGAGCCGGAGCAGGGGCTGGGGCCGGCTCCGTCGCCGTCGCGGTCGAGCCCGGTGTTCGGCGTTCAGCCGTCGGCGGGAGCGGGAGCGGTCGGCTCCGCCGGTGCGGGCGGGGCCCAGGTCGTGAGGTCCGTCGGCGGGTCGTGGTCGATGAGCGGTCCGTTCTCGGCGACGCACAGGCCCAGGGCGCTGCTCATGAAAGCCTGCCAGTCGCGGTCGTTGCTCTGTGCGGTCATGAACGTGTCCTTGTGCGCGAGGAGTTCGGGCGGTGGGCCTGGTGGGGGTGTCAGGGGTGACGGGGGCGGTCGAAGGGCAGGGGTTGCCACTGGCCGGGGGTCAGCGGTACGGGGTGGGCGTGGTGGGCGTGGTCCGGGTTGTGCTGGGGGTCGTAGGGCTCCCAGGTCGCGGGGATGTCGTCGCGGACGGGTTCGGTGGTGGTGTGGTGGCGGGTGCAGTGCTGGGCGGTGTACTGGGCGGTGAGGTGGTCGGGGACGCGGGTGGCGATCACCCACAGGAGGCCTTCGGGGGTCGGCAGGGCGAGCATGACGTCGTCGTCGAGGAAGGCGAGCTTGGCCACGCAGCGGAGGCCGCTCGTGTTGCGGGTCACGCAGCGGACGCTGCCGTTGCCGGGGGCGAACAGGGTTCGGCCGTCCAGGAGGTAGACCCCGCCGTCGTTAACGGGTCCGGGGTGGTCGGAGAAGCCCCCGGTGAAGTCTTCGGGAGAGTCCTCGGGAAGGTCCATCGTGTCCATTCGGGTTGCGGGCTGTTGGCCGCGGTCGGTGTCCGGCTCAGCCCGGGTGGGGGTTCTTATGTTCGGGGGGTGCGGGGGTGGTGGGTGGGCGGAGCATGCGGTGCGGGTCGCCCGGGGATGGGGGCGGGGGTGAAGCCGTGCCGGGTGTACCAGGCGCGCAGGGCGTCGCGGTCGGGCCCGGGTCCGCCGGCGGGCTGGGGGACTGCGGCCAGTTCGTGGGCGGCGTCGAGGCTGTGGGCGAGGACGGCGTGCAGGATCGCGGCGACGTGGCCGTGCCCGCGGTGGGGCGGGAGGACGGCGATCCGGGTGATCCATACGGTCTCGCCGTCCAGGGCCTCGTCGCGGCCGGCCATCTGCCCGTCGGGGGTGCGCAGCTCCCAGGCGAGTTCGGGGTAGCGGGTGGCGAGGCGGACGGCGGGCATCGTCGTCTCCTTCCCGTTCGTCGGTGCGGTTGCACCCTCGGCATGGCGGCGGAGGCTGCGCTTCATGGCTGCTCCTGACCTGGAGGCGATGGGGAGCACTTCCCCGCAAGAACATACTCTATGTCAAATAGTGCTAATTCATCAAGTATGGCTCTGTGGTGATCGGACACGGGAAGGGGCGGCCCCGGCCCCCGGCTGGAGCTGGAGCCGGGGGTCAGGCCTGGGTGCTGTCGTCGCCCTGCTCGGTGTCGCCGCCGGTGTCGGTGTCGGTTTGTTCGTGTTGGTTCTGGTACCAGGTGATCAGGGCGTCGCGGTCGCGCAGGCGGCTGGTGCCCTGGCGGTGCAGGGGCGGGAAGCCGGGCAGTTTGGTCCAGGCGCGCAGGGTGCCGGCGGAGATGGCGGCGGCGGTCTGGATCTGGTCGTTGGTGATCAGTTCGGGCAGGGCGGCCAGGTCGGTGACGACGCGTTCGGGGTGTTTGCGGCCGTGGCGGGCGAGCCAGTCCAGGACCTGTTCGACGTCATGGGCGCGGTCCTCGTCGGCGGGCGGGAACGGGTCGGTGCTGTCGGGGCCGTGGTTGCGGATGTAGTTCTTGACCTGCTCGGTACCAAGGCCCACGGCCCGGGCCAGGGCGGGTCGTCGCAGGCGGGTGCCGGTGTGGTGGCGCAGGATCGCCAGGGCGGTGGTGCGGCGGATCCCGAGCTGCTCGGCGAGTTGGGCGGCGTCGGTGTCCTCGGGGAGCGGGGTGGGGCGGATCGGGTCGGGGTTCTCGCGCAGGAACCAGTCCCGTACGGCCGGCCACCGGCGCAGGCCGCGGGGGTCGGCGGGCGGGAACGGCGCCCGGGAGTCGGGTCCGTAGACGCCGACGTAGTAGGACGCGACGGCGGCCGGGGTCAGTCCCAGGGTCTCGGCGATCTGGCCGGTGCTCATCTCCACGTCGGGGGCGGGCAGGGCGCGGGCGCGGTCCGCGGCCCGGTTGCCGCCGGGGCGGGCGGGCCCGGCGAGCGGCTGCCGCAGGTACCAGGCCAGGACGGCGTCGCGGTCCCGGCGCAGGCCGCGGTCGGTGTCGCGGTCGTGGCGCTGCCGGCGGGCGGGGCCGCGGTCGCCGGGGGGGAAGTCCTCGGCGCTGGCCCAGTTGGTCTGGACGGATTTCAGGGTGCGGCCGGTGGCTTCGGCGACCTGTTCCAGGGTGACGCGCGCGGGTAGGGCGGCGAAGGCGGCGCGGACGTCGTCGGGGTCCTTCATCGGGTGCTCCTGGTCGGTGGTGGCCGATCGGGTCCGATCGGGCGGCGGGGCTACTGGGGAGGGGCGGGCTGGGTGGCGGGGGCCGTCGTGGTGGGGGACGCGGTGGTGCGGCGGGTGGCGGCCTTGATGCCGTCGAGTTCGGCGGACAGGGTCAGGAGCCGGCCGACGTTCTCCAGCAGGATGCGGATGTTGCCGGTGGCGGGGCCGGTGCCGTGGGTGATGTGGCTGGCGACGGTGGCGGCGAGCTCGGCGGTGTGTTCGGCGGCGGCAAGGAGTCGGTCCTGGTGGTCGGCGGTCAGGTGCTGGAGCTGGTCGATGGTGTTCCTCCGGCAGTAAAGGGGACGGTAGTCGATTCGGTGTCCCGCCCGCCCGGGGGTCGGGGCGGGCGGCAGGCAGGTCGGTGACCGGGGCGGTCGCGTTCCCGGTGCCCGGGTGGTGGCGGTCCCGGTCGCGGTGTGCTGGTGGTGGGCCAGGACCTGGTCCCTGCCCGTGGTGGCGGCCGGGCAGGGGGTGGCACGGTGGTCGCCGGCCGGGGGTGGTGCCGCTACGGCTGGTCCATCAGGTTCAGGGCGGCCAGGATGCCGTCCTGGCCGGCGACGTCGGCCAGGGAGGTGGCGGCGAAGTCGAGGTGGCTGACGGCCTCGGGGTGGACGTCCTCGGGCAGGGCGGCGAGGCGCTCGGCCACCGTTTCCAGGACGGCGCCCATGGCGGTGGCCAGGGCGTTGTCGTCACCGCCCAGGATGCGCAGGAGCTGCAGGTGGACGTCCACGTCGTCGGTGGCGGCGGCGTTCGCGAGTTCGGCGAGCGCGGCGCGGGCGCGCGCCGCGGCGTCGGTGATCTGATGCGGGGTCACGGGCGGGTCCCTTCCGGGGTCAGGGGCGCAGGTCGGCGACCAGGGCGGTCGCGTTGTCGGCGCAGGGGCGGCGGTGTTCGAAGCGGGCGACGGTGTACGAGCGGTGGACGGCGGTGTGGACCAGGGCGGTCGCGGCCTGGGCGGGGGTGCCGGTGAGCAGGTCGTCCAGGGGGTGGCGGACCTGCTGGTGGGGGTCGTAGGCGCCGTGCGTCATCAGGACCAGGCGGCCGGCGGCCGGGGCGGTGGCGGTCCCGACCGCGCGGTGCCCCCGGTGGGCCCGGGCCCCGTCCCCGGTACTGTCCGGGCAGGAGGCGTCGCAGGGGTGGTCGCGGTTCGGGTCCTCGTCGAGGGTCAGCAGGTGGACCTGCCGGTCCTCGTCCATCCGGTAGGCGCGCACGTCGCCGCACCAGGCCACGGTGAGCAGCGGTCGTCCGGGGACGGTGACCGCGACCAGGGCGCGGGTCCCGGGCAGGTCCTGGTGCGGCCGCGGACCGGCCCCGGCGCGCTCGGCGCGGTGGGCGGTGTGCAGGCGCCGCAGTGCCTGCTCCCCGTCGCCGCTGCGGGCCGCGGCCCGCGCGAGGCGCCTGGCCGCGGTGACGGTCCGTTCCCGTACCTCGGCGCTGTCGCCCCCGCCGTCGAGCAGCACGTGGGCGCGCACGCCCTCGCGGGAGGTGGAGACCGCGGCGGCGGCGCACTGGTGGCTGCGGTCCCCGGTGTGCTGGGCGGTGGCGTAACTGGGCAAGGGCGGTTCTCCGTTCGAAGGCGGTGGACGGTGTCGGGCCGGCGGTCCCGCACCCGGGTGGTGTGCCCGCGGACCCGACGGGACCGGCCCGGGAGGGGCCGGCCGCCGGTCTGGTCCCGCCGGGCGGCCGGCCCGCTGCTCCCGCGTCCGGTTCGGGGCGGGGGAGCAGCGGCCGGGTCAGCGCTTGGCAGCGGCGGCGGCCTCGGCTGCGCGGAGCTCAAGGGTGCGCCGGTAGTTCTGGAAGCGGGCCTTGGAGATCACCGAGCGGGTGGAGTCGCGCAGGACGATGCCCTCGGGGCCGCCGCGTGCGCCGTCGTCCAGGGCGACCAGGGTGGCGGGCAGGGTCCGGGCCAGCCAGGTGTGCATGTCCTCGATGCTCTCGGGCAGGTCCTGGGCGGCCAGGGTGGCCAGGCGGGGCGTCAGGGGGATGGCGTGGTGGGCGGCCAGGTCCTGGAGGATGTCCTCGTCGGCCCAGTTCTGGCCGCCGTTCTCGCGCCAGGTGGAGATCGCGGCGGGGTCCAGGCCGAGGATCTCGTCGGGGGTGTGGGCGACGTCGAACAGGCGGTGGCCCACGCCTCCGCCGCTCTGGTACTGGTTGGCGGCCTTGCCGATCCGGTCCCCGTAGACCTCCAGGAAGTACGTGGTCGCGCCGGAGTGCACGGTCCGCAGCTCGGCGAGCCGCTCGGCCAGCGGCAGCAGCGCCTCCACGATGCCCAGGGTCGGGTTGATGATCCGGTCCCCGCGTGCGTGGAGCAGGTCCTCGCGGGAGCCGATGGCGTAGTCGCCGCCGGGCAGCAGGACGATGCGGCCGCCTGCGCCGTCGACCTTCTCGGTCGCGATGACCTGGCCGGTGAACCGGGTGGGCTCCTCCAGCAGCGCGCCCCGCTCGCCCAGCGCGTGGTGGGTGCGGATCGAGGGGTACTTGGTGGCGGAGTTCAGGCGGGCCGGGTCCGTGATGTTCGGGTGGGTCAATGCGGCTCCTCGTGGTCGTGCGGCACCTTCACCGCTTACTCATACTCTATATCTAAAGGTGCAAAGAGTGCAAGACGAGTGGTGCGTCTGCCCTACTCCGCGGACTATCCACCGGCGCCCGGCTCCACCGGCGCCCGGCTCCACCTGCGGGCAGGTGGTGGCCCGGCCTGGTGGGTCGGCCGGCGTGAGGGGGTTGCGGTGTCAGGGCGGGGCCGGCGGCTGGGGGACCCGCCGGGGATGGTGCCGGTGCGATTCCAGACGGCGCCGGTCTTGGCCCGGTGCGGGATGCCTAACCGGGCGCAGTGGCGGTTGGTGTCCCTGGTCGCCTCGGTCTGCGGGCGTTCGGCGACGGCGGCCGCCTCGGCCCGCAGGGCCCGGTCCATGGTCGGCCGGGTGCTGGAGGCGCGGGGGTCCCGGTCGGCCCCGGCGGCGGGCAGCGGTGCGGCGTGCGCGGTGGGCGGGGGTCCGGCGCGGATGCCGCTGGCGGGCGGGGTCTGACGGTGGCGTGCGGGTCTACGGCGTCGGCGCCGTTCCGCGTCCCGGGCGGGTGCCGTTCACGGGCGGTGGTCGAGTTCGGGGTAGGCGCGGGCTACCTGCTCGGTGGCCCAGGCCAGGACGGCCCGCTCCCGGTCCCGGTCCTGGTCGCTGTCCGGGCCGGCCAGGACGTCGGAGCCCTTCTCGGTCAGGGCTTCGCGGATGATGCGGCGGGTCGTGGGGGTCCGCATCAGCGGCAGCGGTTCGTCGGTGACCTGGTGGTGGGGCTGGGCGGCGGCCAGGATCCGGGCCAGGGACCGCAGGTCGAGGTCGAGTGTGATCACCGCGCCCATTGTTCCCGGTCGCGGTATCCGCGCAAGGGGGTGGGTGCTCTTCACGGCCGCCGGTTGGGTTCGGGGTGGGCGCGGGTGGCCTGCCCGGCGGCCCGGGCGATGACGGGCTGCTCCTGGTCGGGGTCGTGGTCGCTGTTCCGGTCGGCCGGGCCGTGGGGGCGCTTCTCGGCCAGGTGTTCGCGGATGCGGCGGGCGGGCACGGGCGGTCGTCGGCGGGCCGTCGGTGGCCGGGTGGTGGGACTGGGCGCGGGCAAGGCGCAGGCCAGGTTCCGGGCCGGGGCCGCGGGTGGAGGTGGTGCTTGGTCCGCGGGTCGGCCTGGTACGTGCCGTCCGGGCCCGGGGTGGCCGCGGTCCTGGTGGGCTCCGGTTCTCGAAGGGGTTGGGCGGGCCCGGCCGGTGCCGGGCCCGCCGCGGGCGGTCAGGGGTGCAGGTCGGCGACCAGGGCGGTCGCGTTGTCGGCGAACGGCGTCTCGCGGCGGGCGCGGGACTGGGCGCGGGAGTCGGCGACGGCGCGGTGGGTCAGGGCGCGGGCGGCGGTGGCGGGGGTGCCGGTGAGCAGGGAGGCCAGCCGGCCCGGTTCCCCGGTGTCCTCGTGGGGTTCGTATCCGCCGTCGGTGAGCAGGGCCAGGCGGCCGGTGGCCGGGGCGGTGGCGGTCTCGATGGCGGGGTGCCCGTAGGTGTTCACGGTCGCGGTCTCGTCCCGGGGGCTGCCCAGGTAGGAGGTGATGCGGTGGCGGTTGCCGCCGGTGAACGCGCGGCGAAGGTTGTGGTCGCGGGTCAGCGCGACCAGGGTCCCGTCGGTCCCGAGCAGGTAGGCGCGTGAGTCGCCGCACCAGGCCAGGGCCAGCGGCCGGCCGGGGGCGGTGACGGCCACGACGGCGGCCGCGCCGACGGGGCCGCCGGCCAGGGCGGCGTGCAGGCGGCGCAGCGCCTTCTCGCCGTCCCCGCACCGGGCGGCGGAGCGGGCCAGGCGCCGGGCGGTGGCCCTGGTCCAGGCGCGCACGCTCTCGCGGTCCCCGATCCCGTCGAGCAGGACGTGGGCGCGGGTGCCGTCGGGGGCGGTGTGGACGGCGGTGGCGTCGCACTGGTACTCGCGGTCACCGATGTGCAGGGCGGTGGCGTAACTGCGCAAAGGCGGTTCTCCGTTCGAGGGGCGGCACGGCGGCCGGGTCCGGTCGGGTCGGTGGTGCCGCGCCCGGTGGCGGGCGCGGACCGGTCGGGTTACGGGTGGGTGGCCGGGGCCGGCGGCCGGTGCGAGGGGTTCGGGGCGGTCGGTCATCGGCGTCCGGGGTCCCCTGGTGTTCGGGCCGCCCGGGCTTCGTGAGCCGTGAGCGGCCCGGCCCGGGGGGCGGTCTACCGGCGGCCGGTGGCCTGCTGGAGGTCGTGGGCGTCGTCGATGCCCCAGGGTGCGGCGTCGTAGCCGGGCAGTGCCTGGACTGCGTGCCGGCGAAGGGCCTCGCAGAAGTGTGCGGCCTCCGACTCCTCCCACTGCGGGTGCTCGCAGGCGTGGTACTCGTAGTAGTCCAGGGCCTTGAGCACGGCCAGGGGGCGCGGGGGCGCGGTGCTCTCGAAGAGGTAGGGGGCTTCCCAGTCCTCGGCGGCGTAGCGGTGGTTGACGCTGCGGGCGTTCTCGGCGAGCAGCATCGCCCCGACCCGGCCGGCGCTGTCGGGGGTGAGCTGGCGCATCACCTTGCGGTAGTTCGCTTCGGCGTCGGGCCCCCAGGCCCGGCCGCTCTCGTGGCTCGCGGCGAGCTCCTCGGGGGTGAACCGTCGGGCCTGCCAGCGCAGGACGTCGTGGAGCCGGCCCGGCAGGTGCAGTCCGGCGGACACGAGGAAGTGGATGTGGAGGTGCGAAACCATGCTCGCGGCCAAGGTTCTCCGTTCTGGGGCGGCACGCGGCCGCGCTGCGGTGGGGGGTCCGGTCGGCGCCGCGCCCCGGGGCGGGGCGCGGCGGGTCAGCGGGTCGGGTGTTCGGCGTCGTAGGCGGCCAGGAACGCGGCCAGGGCCAGCAGTCGGTCCTCCCGGGCCCAGGGCGAGTCGGTGCCGGGGTGGAGCTTCGCGCCGGTCACCACCACCTGGCGGGCGTCCGCGATCCGCTGCGCCCAGGCGACCTGTTCGGCGGTGGCGAAGCGGGCGGGGTGGCCGTGGCGGCTGCCGTCCTCCTGGGTGTCCAGGCGCATCCGCCAGCTGCCGCCGGGGCCCGCGAGGTCGACCCAGGCCCGGCCGATCTTGACGACCGAGGCCGGGTAGCGGTCGCCGGCGTTGTTGTTGCTGATGACGGTGACCTGGTCGCCGACGGCCAGGGGGCCGAGCTCGGGCTTGGGCATGGGTGGGGCTCCCTGTCGGGTCGGGTGGGGTGGTCGTGTTCGGGGCGGTGGTTGGGTCCGGCGGGCTACAGGCGGTGCTGGGCGCGGTAGCCGCGCACCAGGGCGATCGCCGCCTCGCGGGCCGCTCCGTACTCGGTCTTCCCGTCGGCGCGGGCCCTGCCGTAGGCGAGGGTCGCGCGGACGATCGTGCCGGTGGTGCTCAGACGCTCACGGACGGTTTCCAGGTCGTGGCCGGGAAGGTCCTGCTTGGCGATGTCGTGGACGGCGGCGACGATGGCGTGGGCCGCGCCGTTGGCGTCGGTGATCGGCTCGGCGGCGGGGGTGGGGCTGTCGGTCAAAGAGGTCTCCCTGCGTGGCGGGGGCGGTCGGGGTGGGCGGTTCAGTGCCGGGTGTCGTCCCGGTCCCATGCGGTGATGTGTGTGGCGAGCTTGGCGTACAGGTCGCGGGCCTGGGCCTCGCTCAGGGGGAGGTGGTCGCCGTCATCGGCGACGAAGTGGAGCCGGTCGGTCTGGCGGTCGCCGCGAACATGGCAGATCCACAGTTCGCGCCTGGTCTCCCGGGCCGGGGTGAGGGTCGGCATGATCTCGGGGGCCGTGTCTTCGAAGTCGGTCAAGGGGCTCCTCGGGAAGCGGGTGCGGTGGAGGGACGTTGGGGCCGGGGGGGCGCCCGCGCGGGCCCCCCGGGGGGGGGGGGGCGGGGGGGCGGCCGCGCCCCGGGGCGGGGGGGGGGGGCCCGGGTCCGCGGGCCGGGGCCGGCG